>NZ_JBXWSF010000021.1:0-53523 GCF_059613285.1 Ruegeria sp. BHSB058
TTTGACGAACCGGGCCGCCCGCGCGATTTCGAACTGACGAGCAGTCTGGGGCCGGGCCTCGTCGATCAAACAAAGTTTCGCGGTGGTGCCTCCCATGTCGAACGATACGACCCGGTCCAACCCGGCTTGCGCCGCAATTCGGGCTGCGAGAATTGCGCCCCCCGCGGGACCGGATTCCACCAGGCGGATTGGAAACCTTCTGGCGCTGTCGAGCGAGCACATGCCACCGCCAGCTGTCATCATCAATATCGGGCAAACAATCCCTTCTGAGGCAAAACTCTTGGCGAACTCGTCCAGGTACGTCCGCATTAGTGGCAGGATAAACGCGTTGGCAACCGTCGTGCAGAGCCGATCAAACTCTCGCGCCTCTGGGCTGACATCACTTGACAGCGACACCGCCAAGTGCGGGAGCTTTTGTTGCAAAGCATCGCGCAACCTTCGTTCATGACTTGGATTGGCATAGGAGTGCAAAAGACAGATTGCCACCGCCTGGGCACCTGATGCTTCAATTTGCTCAGCCAATGCGTCGATCGCATGCGCCTTGAGCGGAACCAGAACGCCACCATCTGCAGACGTGCGCTCCTGTATCGTCAAGGCGCGTTCGCGCGGAACCAGAAGATCAGGTTTTTCAAGGTTGATGTCATATTGTGCGTACCGCCGTTCATAGGCGATTTCCAGAATATCGCGAAACCCTTGGGTGGTTACCGTTACAACCCGTGCACCCCGTTTTTCAATCAGGGCGTTTGTCGCCAAAGTGGTTCCATGAATGAACCCTTTCACCTCTACCGGCTGACGCCCAGCCAAGGTTAAAACCCGCTGCACACCCTGCATCGCTCCTTGGGCTGGGTTGGTATGGGTTGTCAGCGTTTTAGCCGAGGCAAGGATGTGATCGGTCCCCTGAACCAGCACCGTATCGGTGAAGGTTCCACCAATGTCCACGGCCAGCCGCAGCACAGATTTTCCCGTCATTGTGTATTCCGTCTGTCGCGTATCAAGAAAAGCGAAGGTTTCATTCGCTCATATCGCGACAAGATCCGTACCTGTCGCCCGACGGTGAATTGGCTTTGGAATGATCCCGGTCATGGTAAAACGGTTGCACCGGGTCAGCGCACTTTCTGTTCCAAAGGCGACAGGTTGTTCAGTTAGCGACTTGCATTTGCGGCGAGTCGGACACTCAATAGACTAGTTTTTTTCCAGAGCATTCAGCATATCAGCGATGTCCGCGCGTTCTTGTTGACTCGCCTTCAACATAGTTCTTGCACTCGCCAATGGTGGTTCATCAGAAGACGGTTCCGCACTCCCCAGTTTTGCGGCCATTTCCGCCAGTCTGGAGTATTTCTCTGCGTCCAAATCTTGTGCCTGTGTCCAATCCTCGGACAGCCAAAGCAGGCGTGCCATCGCTTCGGTATCGCCAAGTCGCCTCAGGATTTCAACCGCCCGATCGGCATCTCCGACGTCCGAATAGGCACGAACCCGCAACCAGTCTGCAGCTTCACCTTCTTCACCGTCCAACTCCAACAACGATCTGTGCGGCTGTCCAATTCCCTGGGATACTCGCGCCAGTGTAGTCGAGTGTTTCGAAGGTTCTCGCCCTTGCCCGAGATACTTGGCAAAAGGGACGGCCGCGTGGGCAAATCCCATGTCTGTCAGCCGTTCGGCAATATCGGAGACCGTTTGACTGGACAACACGCCGATCTGATCGGTGGACAACCTCAGTACGTGGCGCAAAAAAGTCAAGTCTTCGGCGCGTTCGACCAGCAAGGTCACAACTTGATCAAGCGTTCGCACGTCTTCAGATTCACCCTTTCCCCCAACGATATTTGGCAACTTGGCAAATGATTGGTCAAACTGATTGTTCAAAGCCAACGCCAGAATATGCGTCAACGCCAGTTTCTGACCAAGTTCAGACTGGCGGTATTGCAGTGCAAAGGAGGCCGCCAACTCGACATCCTGCTCGGTCGCGGCGCTACGTTCAGCCCACCGTTTCTGAATTAGTTTGATCAGTGCGACCGGAGCGACATCAACCTGGCGCTCCGTTGTAGCGGCAGCTGACAAGAAAGCTTCCTCCTTATGGAGATCCCTCTCCACACGCGCCATCTCGCCCTTGGCCAAGTTCAGTTCCGCGCCGCCTGACAATCCCTGTCCTTCAATCAACGTCAGGACGCGCCGAGCCGCTTCAACCTTGCCTGCTTCGGCGAAAATTCTGGCCACGTCATCCGCGAAGAGGTTGCGCAAGTGATGCGGCAATCGGGCAAATGCCAATTCAATTGCGGGAAGTCTGGCATCACTTGCCAGGAATCCATCGGCCAGTAACCCCCACAACGCTACTCCTGTGTCGCACCCTTGTTGGTTAGTAAATGGATGTGGCGGTTCCAGCGATTTGCCCTCAGTCAAAAAAGCCACTGCGGTGACAAACCGGTGATCTGAAATTTCGGTACTGGCCAGCTGCAATACCTGCTCGGCTTCGGCCCCAAAGCCAAAATAAGCGTAGATGCGGGCAAGCTGCAGCGCTTGCTCCGAGTTTACCCGGTCAAACTCTGAATAGAGGCGCGACCGTGAATTCGCAATTTGATCGGCATATGGCGCCCCATCGCTCCATTGTTCAAATCCGAACTCAATGTCGTCAACGCAGTTCTGGTGTTGCGCTATCGAGCGTTGCTCCGTTGATATCGCGTCCAACTCGAGATCCAACGCTGTGGAGATCGATATATTGGACAGAGTAGAATCCACCAACAAGCCTTGTCCGATAGCCGCGGCGATGGTGTTGCGCGGGCCTATGTCGGCAAGATTAAGGTCGAGAACCTGCTGGTCGGCCGCTCGTATCAGCCTGGATGCCACGGCTGTTTCCGATCCGGATCTCAGCTGAATCGCTTCTTTTTTGAGTAGCGGAAAAGACAACGGTGGTACGGTGTTTCCAAGGAGTTCCTCTTCACCAAACATGCTTGCAACGGCCAATACAGACGGCTTTTGCGGTAGAACGGAGGTGGTTTGTCTATCGGCATCTCCCGGCGCGATGTCCATCACGATCATTGTTTCGGCATGTAGAAAAGAATTCACGACACATTTGCATCCTAATTCCAATTCCAACGGCTTGCCCGGTTTTTCCTGTTTCAGTTCAGTCAGGCGTGTGCGGGAAATGCGTTTGAAAACCCCGCTCAGATCAAAAGTCACAGTGTCAAGTTCAACAGTTAATCTTGCCACATGCCCCTGCTGGTCCAGTCTCCACTCCGTTCCCGCGGGCACTGTAGCCACCAATCTAGTATATGCACCGTGTTCACCTGATTTCACGGTGACGGGTTCAGAAAACGCCGCAGAGGAAAGCAAAACCAACGCTACGAAACACAACAGTCCTCTCATCATGCCGCCGTCTTTTTGAGTTCCTTGAGCGCCTCTTCCAGGTCGGAAAACCCGGGCCGGTTGTGGGTCGGCGTATTCTGACGACCAACTTCAATGCACATGGCGGCGGTATGATTGTGCAGATTTGCAACGAGCACCTCTTTGATCAACTGGTAGAAATGGTTGTCTTCTTCGACGACGGCCTTCAGTTTTCCTGCAAAAGGCCCGACCAGCCCATAGGCCAAGAACACACCCAGAAAAGTGCCAACCAATGCGCCACCTATGAGTTTTCCCAGAATTTCTGGTGGTTGGTCGATTGATCCCATCGTCTTGATCACGCCAAGCACCGCTGCAACGATACCCAAAGCGGGCAATCCATCTGCCACAGTTTGCAACGCATGACTGGAATGCATGGCATGATGAAAGCTGGCTTCCATCCGTTTCTCCAGCACTTCTTCTACTTGGTGCGGATCATCGTAATTCATCGACGCCGACCGTAGTGTGTCGCAGATCAACTCCACGGCTTCGCGGTCGGCCTGTATTTTGGGATAGCTCGAAAATAAACTTGAGTTTTCAGGGTCCTCGATATGTTGCTCCAATTCGACCGGGTTGCTGCGGGCAATTCGGATAAGCGAAAACAGCAAGCACAAAAGATCGCTATAGTCCTGCGGCTTCCACTTCGGTCCCTTGAAGACCTTTCCGATATCCCTGACCGTGTACTTGACTGCGCTCATGTCGTTGCCGATCAGGAATGCCCCGACCGCGGCGCCTCCGATCATCATTATTTCAAATGGCAACGATTTCAGTATGATGGCCATTTTCCCACCGGCAGCTAGGTAGCCACCAAAAACCATCGCAAAAATCACGGCAATTCCGATGATTCCAATCACGTCCATACTCCCTTGAAAACGCTTGACAACATCGTCGACCTGCCTGTTATTCTTTTGGCACAGCCGCGTTTCTCCCGGCTAAAACGACACTGATAGTATAGGCAGCTTGAGGGCTGAGGCCGGCCATCACCCCTGCAGCGTTTTCTGGGGCCATTCGTGCCAAAAAACCGGCAGCAAAAGTTGGGTCCATCTCTTCGAAAAGCGCAGCGGCCTCTTTCGGCTTCATGTTTTCATAGACACTCGTAAGCCGGGTCAGATCGTTTTCGGATGCAGATTCCGCAAAAGCTAGTGTTTGCTTTAGTTTTTCTTCTGCCTCGATCAGTGCTTCAAGCCGCTTTTCAATTGCCTTATCTGCAATCTCGAGCGCTTTCATCCGATCCTGATAGGTGCGCTCTCGCCTCTCAAGTTCAGTTTCACGTCTCGAGAATTCCCGAAGAAGCAGACGTAACTCCTCGTCGCCTGTCTCATTCTCCGAGTTTACGGACAATTCGGGGGTTTCCGTCTGCTCAGATATTTCCCTAGCGAGAGCAGGCCCAGCTTCCATTGCAAATCGAATGATGGCCGAGCCTATCATCAGCACAGAAATCAGAAGAAGAGCGCCCCCTCGACCGTTAGTGGATTCGTTGTGCGGCACTACCGATCTCATGGTGCCGTTCCGCCCATCGTACGCCCATGACGAAGAAACATTAGCCCGACCGGCGACGGTCCAACTTCGTGAGTGATCGGCACCTCATTCCGACCGTCTTGCTTATCACCCTCGGGAATAACTGATGGCGTGAGTTCGCGCCTATCGTCTCGAGGTTCCGGGGCCTTGGCGTCAGGAGCTATATCGTGCATCGACGCCATGATTAATTCCAATCTTTGCGCCACTGCCTCGGCGCGACCGGTAAGATCTTGGAGCGTTGAGTTCGACTGATCCGAAACTGATCGCGCGGAAACCAGTGATTTATTCAACTCGTCTACCTGAGATGACAAGACAGCAACCGCACCTCCAACGCCCTTTTCCAGATCGTTGAAACGTTTAAGGCGCCGGGCCAGAATGAAACAGTACAAACCGGCACCCAGAGCACCGGCGACCATCAAGATATCCGCAATAAGTTCCAAATTCGGTCTCCTAAGTCAAAACGAGTTCCATGATCAGCACGTCCCGGACACGTCCATCACCCACGACGATATTAATCCGGCGCAGCATGTGTCCACGCAGCCGCGTCAAGGCCAGCGGGTTTTGAAGATCAGAAAGCTCGATAGCTCGCAGATAACCGTTGAGCAGGTCAAGGATACGCGGGCGGAGTTTTTCCACATCTGCCAGATAGGCCTCGTCTACCTCCAACTGGGCATGAAACCGAAGGTGCCTGGTATCTCCTCCCGTCTCGACCGAGATGACAATTGGGTGTAGATCAATGTATCCGATCTCCGGTATAGCCGAGAGTTCCGTACCGGCATCGCCCGCGTTCTCAACCCCTTTTGCCGTAATCCCGCTACTATTCAACAACCCGGATGACGTGATGAAGTAGCCCGTTGCCGCACCTGTCAACGCGAGACTACCGGCCAAAACGAGGCCCAACTTTCCCTTTGGTTTTGTTGTATCACGCTGTTTTGCGGTCACATCGCTCATGACGGTCCTCTCGGTCTGCGTACCAGACTCTTAACCGGTGAGGGACTAACCGATTGTTAAGGTCAATCGTCCAAACAGATGCTGCGCTGAACAGAAAGTCGGCGGAACGGAGGTGAGTGTGCAGCCGGTAAAAACTGTCTGGACAGGTTTAGACAAAAGAAAGCAAATTGCGGTCATTGCAGCCGTTTTGGGCATTTTTTTGGGCATCGTAGCGATTGCACGAATCGCAGCCACACCGCCGATGGCTCTGCTCTACGCTGGGTTAGAAACAGGCGCAGCCGGCGAAGTTGTTCGCGCGCTGGATCAGCGAAACATACCTTATGAGATCCGCGGTGGTTCGATTTATGTCCCCAACGCACAACGCGACGAATTGCGAATGACCCTGGCCAGCGATGGTCTACCTACCAACGGTGGTAAAGGGTACGAATTGCTTGATTCGCTAACTGGTTTCGGCACGACATCACAGATGTTCGACGCAGCCTATTGGCGCGCGAAAGAGGGAGAACTGGCCCGTACAATCATCGCAAGCCCTCATATCAGACAGTCGCGTGTGCATATCGCAAACGGGATCGCAAACCCTTTCCAGCGCGAGATCAAACCGACCGCCTCGGTATCTGTGCTGCCCGCAGGAACCCAGATTTCGACAGAGCAAGCAAAGGCGATCAAATTCCTCGTATCGTCTGCCGTCAGCGGGCTTTCGGTGGACAATGTCACCGTAATTGACGCCAACGGCACAATCATAGGAACCCAGGAGGACGCTTCACCAACTGTCGCCTCGGACGATCGTGCGCGACAACTCCGTGAAAAAATACTGAGGCTGGTCGAAGCGCGTGTTGGCAGTGGCAATGCAGTGGTCGAGGTTAGTGTAGACGCGGTGACACAAACCGAGTCCATCCGCGAGCGCCGGTTCGACCCGAATGGAAAGGTCGCCATCAGTACCGATGTTGAGGAGCGTTCTGACACTTCGCGCAACCAATCTTCGGAGGTGACGGTCGCTTCGAACCTTCCGGACGGAGATGCTGCAGAAGGGGACCAATCGAACTCGACAGCCAGCCAGACACGAGAGCGGGTGAACTACGAGGTATCGGAAACCGAACTCGAAATTCTGCGCGTTCCAGGTGCCGTCAAACGCCTGACTGTCGCCGTTCTAGTCAATGGAACCAGATCTGTCGACACATCCGGCGCTGTGACTTTCGAGCCGCTGCCCGAAGCAGAACTTGACGCGCTTAAGGAGCTTGTTGCTTCGGCCGTCGGATTTGATGCTGAAAGGGGTGATGTAATCACACTGAAATCATTGGATATGCCCGCCGTTGAACCGACCGGGACACTTGCAGCGCCTTCCTTCTGGCATCAGGTGAGTTTCGACATCATGTCTCTGATTCAATTAGCGACATTGGTTCTAGTCATCTTATTTCTTGGTCTGTTCGTCGTACGACCCATTTTTAGAAAACAAGCCTCATCGGCAGCTTTATTGACGCCACCGCAATCGGATGCGGATAGTCGGTTGCTGACCGGCGAGATTGAGGACGGCAACTATCCTGTCGCGGCTCTCGCAGGCCAAAATGCCGACGCAAGGCAAGTTCCCGCCATCGCCGGCCAAAATCCTGCGGACGCCGTAGAGCGCCTGCGTGCGATGATCGGAAACAAACAAGAAGAAACAGTCGAAATCCTGCGCAGTTGGTTAGAAGAGAATGAGGAAAACGCCTGATGTCCATCGCGCATCTACTGGAGCATTTCGACTCTCACCAAATAATCGGAACGGAGTTGCACGTTCTGCCCGACGAAGCCTTGGAGGAACAGCGGCTGGAAGCTTTTGAACGTGGCTATAGCGCAGGCTGGGAAGATGCGATCAAGGCGCAGTCAGACGACAAAGCTCAATTGAATGCCGAGCTGATTCATTCACTCGAAGACTTGTCCTTTACTTATCAAGAAGCTCTCACTCAGATGACCGTGTCACTGGAACCGATGTTCCAAACTCTGATGACATTGGTTCTTCCACAAACCATTGATAAGGGGCTCGTTCATCATATCGCAGATCAGCTTCGAGACATAGCGCGCGCAGAAATCGCTCAACCTGTTCAAGTTGTCGTGCCCGAAGGCGTCAGCTACAGCCTCTCATCGCTTTTGGATCACGAATTCCAAATGCCTGTAGAGGTGATCGAAGACGCCAGACTTCTGCCTGGGCAAGCACAATTATCCATCGGCACCTCCGAACGGGAACTGGATTTCAATTCACTCATGGCATCGATAGACGACGCCCTCACCGCCTTTCTTCACCAGGCAAAAGAGTTTTCAAAAAAATGATCGAAGACAGCAAAACCACAGATGCCCAGACCCCGTTTGATTCAGTTCCCATCGAAATTACCGTCTCGGTCGGCCGCGCACGCCCAGCCATTCGAGAGTTACTCAATCTGGGGGAAAACGCAGTTCTGACACTGGACAAACGAGTGGAGGACCCTGTGGAACTCTATGTCGGAGACCGATTGGTTGCCCGTGGGCAACTGGAGGAGCTGGATGGTGAAAACTCTGGTCAGTTGGCTGTTAGGTTGACTGAAATTGCCGAGTTCCGGAACGGTCTGGGATGAAGCGAATGGCGATCCGGTTTGCGACACTGGCGGTATGCCTTATTCTGCTGCCACAACTGGCGATCGCGCAAGAAGTCACGCTGTCTCTGGGCGAAGGCGGGTCGTTGTCGGCCAGAACCATCCAGCTTATTTTGCTGATCACAGTCCTAAGCATCGCGCCCGGTCTGGCAATCATGATTACCTGTTTTCCTTTTTTGATAACTGTCTTAGCCATACTTAGGCAAGGCATCGGTCTGCAACAATCGCCACCCAATATGTTGATCGTCAGCCTCGCGTTATTCCTGACCTATTTCATCATGGAACCGGTCTTCACCGAAGCCTGGGCTACCGGAATACATCCCATGATGAACGAAGAACTGGAAGTGCAGCCTGCAATTGAAAAGGCTTTGATCCCTTTCAAGACATTCATGGCATCTCGTGTCGACCCTGAAACATTTTATGCGATCTCTACTCTCCGGCCAGCAAATGCGGATGTTGCTTTGTCCCCTGAAGCACCAGTTTCGGCACTGATTCCTGCGTTCATGCTGTCTGAAATCGCTCGTGCTTTTCAGATCGGCTTTCTCATTTTTCTTCCGTTCCTGATCATCGATCTGGTGGTAGCAGCAGTGCTGATGTCGATGGGGATGATGATGGTTCCGCCGGCGACAGTGGCCCTGCCATTCAAACTTGCGTTTTTTGTCATCGCTGATGGATGGTCTTTGATCGCCGGAGCATTGGTTCGTAGCTATACGTTGTGAGGTCATAGAACCTTCTGTAACTTCTGTGCCGGTTGAATACGAAAGCAGGCTTGTAACCCGTGGCACCAGGCTTCGAAAGTAATATCCCTTATGCTGTTCGGCAAATGTCGCGGCTATGATCCGCCCAAGGCCGAATCCATCCATCGACCCGGTATCGGAGGCGCGTTGGAATGCACCAAAAGTGCTTCGACATCCGAAACAGTCGGGTCCGCAGTGCTTTCCTCGACTACAAGGAGAGTACCCCAAAGTGCGGGGTAGTTGAGTTTTGGTATTGATGCTGGGAAGGTTTTTTGATGTCCGCCGCACCGCAAATCTACTAGTTAAAAATTCGCCTTTTGGGGATCAGCCCAATGATCTGGCGGCGAGTGCTGGTGGCGACGTCGACGACCCTGCGCGAGCTACATGGCATTCCGCAGGTGGCGATGGGCAGGGAGGGCATTCATCTCTTTCCCTTCGATATCCTTGCGGTACGATACGGCTCGTTTGAATTGCACGCAACAGACCCTGCTGTGCCATTGCAGGAGTTTGGTTTGCGGGTAGAATTTTTTTCGTACACCTACGATATTGGCGATCACTTGGAACACGAGATCCGCGTTGGGGCAATTAACCCACCCCCAAAAAAGTTCAATCCGACCTGCATTGGCGGTTCCGGCGTTTGCCCGCCCGAGGATTGCGGCGGGCCGCATGGATATATTGAGCGCCGGGATGAAACGAAGAACTACGATGCCTGGAGGGACATGGACATCATGAGTGGCTTTCTCGAAGACGTTGTTTCGGCAGATGCTCCCGGCAGGCAGGTTTCGAATTTCTTGTCTGATGATGCGGAAGCTGCAATGGCACAAATAGCGGCACGCAAGCGGTTGGTGGAGGGCAAGTTTTCACGGGTTGCGGTGAACAGGCGGTTTAGGACAGGCGATCATCGCGATCTGATGCGCCAACAGGTGTGGTAGGGGTGTTCAGAAAGGAGCGATTACGGACAGGCGCTTCAGGCATGTCCCAAAATTATTTTGACGACCTATTGAACATACCAATGATCCTGGACGCCCATTTCTTTACAATGAGCGGACATGTCCAGAACCTTTGCTTACACGAGAGTCTCAACCACAGAGCAGACCCCGGAAAATCAGCTTCAAGAGATCAAGGCGGCAGGTTTCAAGGCGCAGCCGCATCGTGTCGCCACAAAAACCGTGCCCGGTTCTGTCGCCATCACACGGCGCAAAGGCTTCATCCGTCTACTGGATAAGATGGAGAGGAGCGATGTGCTGATTGTGACCAAGCTGGACCGGCTTGGCCAGGATGCCATCGATGTCAGCACCACCGTTGCCAAGCTGGAAAATCTGGGTATCTGTGTGCACTGCCTAGCCCTTGGCGGCGTCAATCTCACGAGCTCTGCGGGTAAACTGACCATGGGCGTGATCAATGCGGTTGCTCAATTCTAACGCGATCTTTTGATCGAGCGCACCCAGTCCGGATTGGCGCGAGCCAAGGCGCAGGTCCGTACGCGGATCACGCAGGGCGAAACGGTCTCGGCCATTGCCCGCGACATGGGGACCAGCCGACAGACGATCATGCAGACGCGAGATGCAGACACATAACGACAAGCAGGCAGGACAACAGGCAAATGGACACCAAAATCACGGTAACGCTTACCGCGCCGGACGACGCAACCCACACTGAACAGATTGGCGCGATCACCAAAGCTTCTGACACCATTGGCGAAATTGGTCTCTCCATCGCTGAAAGCAAAAAACCTAATGTTGAAACTGCAGCAGGAAATTGTGTCCGCGCAATGCGCAACATCCTGTGCGGCGCGGTCCTGCTGCCCGCGTTGCCGACGAAAACTTCGCGCCAAGGCGCGGGACCAGATCAGATATCGCACTGTCTTTGGTGATGTCACCATACCAAGCCCGCGTTTTTATCACTGCAAATGTCATGATAGGGCTTTCAAAACGTTCAACCCGCTGACGGAACTTCTGCCGGACCATGTAGCGCCAGAACTGCTTTGACTGGAAACGAAGTGGGCATCTCTGGTGTCATTCGGCGTGACGGCTGACATTCTGAAGGATGTCTTGCCGATTGATGCGCGGCTCAGCCCGGGCACGATCCGCAGGCACCTTGGCCGCGTGGCGACACGGATGGAAGGTGAGATGGTCGAAGAGCAGTTCAGCTTCATCGAGACCAGCGCCGTTTTGCGGGAGCGGCTTCCCAATCCGGAAGGGCCTTTCACCGTCGGTATCGATGGTGGCTATGTCCGCTCACGTGACAAAAGCCAATCCCATTTTGAAGTCACCGTGGGCAAATCTATCCCTACGGACCGCCCGAGCCACTATCTTGGACTGGTTCAAATCCATGATACCAATCCCAAGCGGCGGCTGCACGAGGTACTGAAAGAACAGGGCTGGCAGGAAAACCAGCCGGTCACATTCATGACCGATGGTGGAAATACGGTCATCAACATTACCGCCACATGGCTCCGGCATCCGAGCACATCCTGGACTGGTTCCATATCACCATGCGCCTCACCGTCATGCAGCAATACGTGACAGGACCGGCCCACCATAACAAGGAGGAAGCCGAGAAGCTGGCCAGGTTGCTTCGCCAGATCAAGTGCTTCCTGTGGAACGGGAACCTGCGTGAAGGGAAACTAGGGATCGAGGATCTGGTCATGGATTTGGATAGGGTCGAAACGGACTACGCCAGCAATAAAGGCGCTGCGCAAATCAGCCGTCGAATTTGAGCCATACATCACCAACAGCAAACACATGATCCCGAACTATGCCGAGCGACGACGCTACGGCGAGCGCGTCTCAACCGGCTTCGTTGAAAGCACCGTCAACACCGTTGTCGGAAAACGCTTCGACAAACGCCAGCAAATTCGATTGTCAAAACGCGGCGCCCTCCTGATGCTTCAAACCCGCGCCCGCACCCTCGATGGAACGCTCAGAACCAAGTTCGAGCAATGGTATCCGGGCATGAAACTGAGCGCAGATGGCAACTTGGTGGCGTAATTGCCCCGCACGTTGCGGTACTCGCTGACCCAAAGCCGGACAGTCTCGTAAGACACGTCAATCTCGCGCTGCAGAAGCATCTCTTCAACTTCCCGCAAGCTCAGATTGAAACGGACGTGCGGTCATAACCATGCGCAATGATCTGAGATGGAAACCGGTGGCGCTTGTAGCTAATCGACGATGACCTCATCGATGTCACTTACGTCCAACCGCGGACATGACCAACCGAACGACCTTCAGCGTGACAACGCCCCCATTTCAAGTGTCCACCAAAGCTTGCCGCCTGGTTCTTGATGCCATGCGAACCCCATCTCTGTCGCGTCGGGGTTCATGATCACCGAACGCGGGCCAGGAGCGTCCATCCAGGCTGCAAGGGTTTCCAATTCTGTCTCGTAGGTCTCTGAAATCGCTTCGCCAAGAAATGTCCCTGTATATCCAACCCTCATCGCCCTGTCCAACGGCGATGATCCGTCCGACCCAAAATGCCAGGGCCGATTTTGTCGCGACATATCACGCGCATGGGTTTCGGCTGCAGCGTTGAGTTGCGCATTCAATTGCACAGGCTGCAATCCCGAAGCCTGCCGTAACGCATTGACCGAATCAAGCATGCGAAATTGCAACTTGTCCGCGCTTCCCCGAATTTTATAGGGTTTCGGCAATGGTCTACCATCGGCACCCAGCCGGGTTTCGACCGTTTCCGTACAGGCGGCGAGCGCCACGAAACACACCAACAAAAGAGAAAGTAGTCGCGCCATGATCAATCCGGTTCATTACATCGGAATGCAAATAGCGTGGTAAACGAGCTTGGGCAAACACCCTGTTGAATAATATGGCCGAAACATGCCGGTTTGATTTGCGACTGAGGCTTTCTGGCAATAAACTGCCCAAGATTTCCATGACAAGAACTCGAAAAGGTCCTGAACCATGGTAAAAAAAGCGCCCAATCTGGCATCTCGGCGTTGCTTCCTAACTGGAGCAGCCTCGTTACTGGCGACACCTGCAATCGCGCAATATATTCCGGGAGATCCGCTGCGGCCCGCCCCCGAGCCCGAGACGCCTGTGCGCCGCAATATTTCGGGTTTCCGAGCTCTTAGCTGGCAACCGTATTTCTCCAATACAAAGAACGGCGCGATTCTGGTCGACACAGTTTCGCGGGCATTGCACTACTGGTCCGAAGATCAAACGGTTTACAAACTCTATCCTTCTTCAGTGCCATTAACCGACGAGTTGACCCGACGCGGCCGAACAAGCGTCATACGCAAGGTCGAAGGGCCCAGCTGGTCGCCGACGCCGTCAATGAAGAAACGCAACCCCGAATGGCCCGACTACATCCCGCCGGGTCCGGACAACCCCTTGGGAACACACGCATTATATCTAAGCTGGAAGTATTATAGAATTCATGGAACGCATGATACGCGCAAAATTGGGCGCCGCTCCTCGAATGGTTGCATCGGGCTTTACAACGAACATATTCAAGAACTGTTCAGCATGGCAAAAGTGGGTTCGCAGGTGTTGCTAATTTGACGACATTTCCGCCTGCTAAGTTGCTGAACCAGCAAGTAGCATTTGCAATCCCCGCGCTTTGCTGCTTAGAAAAAGCCACGAGGTAAGTCTTGGGTGCGTGGTTCATTTTTTGAGAATCGCGCGAATACTGGAGGTTAACATGAAAAAACTCGTTCTCGCTGCTGCTCTGACTGCTGCTGCTTCGACCGCATTTGCTGGCAACCTGGAAGAACCGGTTGTTGAAGCACCTGTAGTTGTCGAAGAGACACAGGGCTCGTCGAGCGGCATCCTGCTGCCCCTGATCCTGCTGGTTCTGGTTGGCGCAGCTGTTGCTGCAAGCTAAGACGACGCAAGTCATCTGAAGAAAAGGCGGTGGAGATTCCACCGCCTTTTTTTGTTCCCGCGATTCTGGATGGATCAGTCCAACCAACCCTTCAAATTTGCCTCAATGACAGTTTGCAGCGCCGTGACATGCGTATCATCCGCGTTGAGGCACGGAATATAGGTAAACTTTTCTCCGCCTGCCCCCTCAAAGCTTTCGCGAATCTCTTCGTTGATCTCTTCCAGCGTCTCGATGCAATCCGCAGAAAATGCCGGCGCGATCACCGCAATTTTCTTTTTTCCCTGACGCGCCAAGTCGGCCACATGATCGACAGTATAGGGTTTCAACCATTCTTCCGGACCAAACCTTGACTGAAACGTTGAAACGAGTTGATCGTCCGACCAGCCAAGCCGCTCTCTCAACAGTCGCGTGGTTTTGACGCATTGGCAATGGTACGGGTCGCCTTGCTGAAGATACCGTTCGGGCATACCATGGTAGGAGCACACCAGTATTTCTGGTTTCTCCTCCATCGCCTCATAGGCCCGTTCAACAGATTTCGCCAGAGCGTCGATATAGGCTGGTTCACTGAAATATGCCGGAACGGTTCTGCAGGCTGGTTGCCAAACCTCTTCCATAAGAGCCCGAAAGAACTGATCGTTCGCGGTCGCCGATGTCGCCCCGGCATATTGCGGATACAGAGGAAAGAAGAGGATACGGTCACACCCTGACGCCACCATTTCCCGTACCTTGGATTTCGTTGACGGATTTCCATAGCGCATGCAGAATTCCACCATCACACGGTCGCCATATCTAACCTCCATCGAGGCACGCAGCTTTGCCGTCTGATCCTTGGTAATCGTCATTAATGGGCTTTCGCCTTTGTCGTTATTCCAGATCGACTTGTACGCGGCCCCCGAACTAAACGGACGTTTGGTCAATATGATGCATTGCAGGATAGGTTGCCACTTCCACGACGGATAATCGATCACCCGCTTGTCCGATAGAAACTCGTTGAGATACCGCCGCATCGGCCAGTATGAATAATCGTCTGGTGTGCCCAGATTTGCCAACAGAATCCCGACACGACCCATCTTTACCTTGGGATGATCCGCCGGAGCGTGAGTTGGTCGGGTGGCGTCAAACATATCGAGCTTCCTGAATTTCGTTTCGGCTTGAGATAATGGGAATTACCGGTCGGTCAATCGGACAGTTTGTTCTCGGTTGCGCCCAACGCTTTGGCCAGACTGGCCTTTGCGGATCCCGGTCGCAGTGGTTTTTGCTGGCTCTCGTCGGGTGACCAACCGGTCAGACAGATCATGTCAAAAGTCGCATTCAGATTGCCATCCGACGTTGAAAAATTTTCGGCATATAAGGTTGCGGCACGCTCGAACACGGCACGCCGCGTCGGGTGTTTCAACCGCCCGATCATGACATTGGATTCGCCCATGGCTCGCAGATCTTTCATTAGGTGCCAAATGTCCCGGTACTCCGCCGTCAGCGCCAAATTGTCCGCCACCGGCAAGGCCAGACCCGCCCGTTGTAGCAATGCACCCAAGTCCCGGATTTCCCCCATTGGCGCTATGCGCGGGCTGAGGCCACCTGTCTTTTCGACTTCTGCCTGCCCCAGGACTGCGCGCAATTCTTTCAATGTGTCGCCACCCAAACAAATGGCCAGCAATAAACCGTCCGCTTTCAACGCTCGTCTGCACTGAATCAGTTGCCCAACCGGATCATCGGCCCAGTGCAAGGCCATGGCATGAACAACAAGATCGTGCGATCCGGGTTCCAGCTCTAGAAGCTCGTGGTCGGCAACCGTTTTTGCACCGGGAAACACGTTCTGCCAAAGATGCGGAAACGGTGTCACGACTGCTGGACGCGTAAATGTCCTGTTAACCATCGACAACCGATCCTGCACTTCGTTGATTGCGGCACGGTGCAGGAACAGAGCTTCATCCTGTGCACGGGCGCGATGGGCATCCAGGACCTTGCGGTCGAACAGGGCAGTTGCGTTGAGCGATGGCATCTTCATGAGGCGCAGTTAACGCATGTGGAACCGAATTCAAACCGCTATCGAACTGATTTATCCACCCCGTTGCCTTAGTTGCGGTGATCTCGTCACCTCGGATTTCGGCCTGTGCGGTCCCTGTTGGCGAGACACGTCTTTTATCGGCGGGACCATTTGCGAAAGCTGCGGCGTCCCGCTGCCTGGGCAGGCGGACGGTCATCGGATCGAATGCGACGACTGCATGCTAGCTCCCCGGCCATGGGCAGAGGGCCGCGCGGCACTGCTCTATCAGGGCCGAGCAAGGAAAATGATCCTCGCACTCAAACATGGCGACCGGCCGGAACTCGCGCGTCCTGCAGCACTTTGGATGGCACGAGCGGGCCGCGAAGTCCTGAGGCCAAACATGCTGATTGCGCCCGTTCCGTTGCACTGGTCGCGACTGGTGAAGCGCCGCTATAATCAATCCGCCTTACTAGCTCAGTATCTGGGTCAGGAAACAAGGTTGCCCGTATGCCCCGATCTTCTGATACGCGTACGGCGAACCCCAATACTTGATGGCAAAACGAGCGCGGAGCGCGCCCAAGTCCTTTCATCCGCCATCTCTGCCCACCCCAAACGGAAAATCGGACTGGTGGATCGGAACGTGTTACTGGTTGATGATGTCATGACATCGGGTGCAACATTGAGCGCCTGTGCGAGGGCCTGCGTTGAGGCGGGAGCAAATCATATTTCTGTGTTGGTACTAGCGCGCGTTGCCAAGACTGCCTAATTGCCCCTAGATTGCACCAAACCCTTGGGGAACGGAAATGAAAACGGTTGAAATCTACACCTCGCCGCTCTGCGGCTTTTGCCATGCAGCCAAGCGACTTTTGAATCAAAAAGGGATTTCGTTCACCGAAATCAATGTGCTAGCCAACCCAAATCGAAAATCCGAGATGATCCAGAGGGCAAACGGTCGTCGAACGGTGCCGCAGATCTTCATCGAAGGCACTCATGTCGGCGGCTGTGATGATCTTTACGATCTTGAGCGTGAAGGCAAGCTCGATCCGCTCTTGGCCGCCTGATGAAAACTGCCCTGCTGCAAATCACTTCGTCCGACGATCCTGTTGCGAACCTCGTTATGGTACGCGACATGATGACGGAGGCGGCACAACAGGGCGCAAATTTCATTCTGACGCCTGAAGTCACCAATTGCGTTTCGACCAGCACCACACGACAGCGTGAGGTACTGCAGCACGAAGAAGACGACACGACCCTCACAGGTTTGCGCGAACACGCCGCTAACCTGAACGTATGGTTGTTAGTCGGGTCGTTGGCACTCAAGACGCACGATCCGGATGGCCGATTTGCCAATAGGTCCTTCTTGATCGACCCTACGGGCAAGGTGATCGCCCGATACGATAAAATCCACATGTTCGACGTGCAGGTGACCGAATCGGAAACCTTTCGCGAATCGGCGAACTACAGGCCCGGTGCTCAAGCGGTGCTCGCTGATACGGATTTCGGAAAGATCGGGATGACCGTCTGCTACGACGTCCGATTTCCGCAACTCTATGCCGCTCTTGCCCAAGCCGGAGCACATATTCTGACCGTGCCGGCGGCGTTCTCGCCGGTAACCGGGGCCGCGCATTGGCGGCCGCTGTTGCGCGCCCGCGCCATCGAAACGGGGTGTTGGGTCATCGCACCGGGTCAAACCGGAACGCACCCCAAAACCCGCGGCAAGACACGCGTCACACACGGGCACAGCATGGTTGTCGCCCCATGGGGCGAGGTACTGATCGACGCAGGTACCGAACCCGGCATTCACTATTTTGATCTGGATGATAATGCTGTTACAGAAGCACGACATCGCGTGCCTTCTCTGACTCACGTCCGTCCATTCGACGGCCCCTGATCCAGATTGGAACTATGCCTGACGATACCAATGCCCTGGCGGTTGCGCTGTTCAGCGAGATTCTGACCGCAGACCAACTTTTGCGGAACCGGCTCAGCCGCGTTCTGCCCAAGGGCATGGAAATTTCGCACTTCTCGGTCCTGAACCATCTGGCCTTTGTCGGGGATGAGCGCACCCCGGCACAACTGGCCAATACGTTCCATGTGACCCGAGGCGCGATGACCAACACTTTGGCCAAGCTGGAATGGGCCGGATACATCCACATCCGCCCCGACTGGGACGACGCCCGCCGCAAGATGGTGGCGATCAGTCCGGCTGGCCGCAGGGCGCGGGATCAGGCGATCTCCTCCATCGCGCCGCTAATCAATCAGGTAGTCGGAGAGCTGGGGCTGGAGCGAGTCCGCAGCACATTGCCCGTACTGCGGGATTTGCGGTTGCAGTTGGAGGGGGAGTAGGAAGGTCATGCGTTGGTTTAGGAAGCGACGGAAATCCAGTGTGCTTTCAGAGAACGTGACTTCGCCAACCTCTTCGGCGGCATCCGCTAACGAAGATCAACAAAATCGATCTCACCTCAAGACTGCAAAACCGAGTAGTGCAATCTGGGTCAGCGATGTTTACCAAAGACATGAACTCAGCATTGGTTTTGTGACTGCACCAATGCGAAACAAGATCACTTCGATCAAGTTTCGCGACGAAGATGTCGAAATCGCTAAGAAACATCGTGATGGAGATAGAAAAAATTCCCGCGGCGAGCATGTCGATCCAGGCGCGGTGCCGAGTGAACTATATTGGAACCTAAGCGAGGTACCGCCTAGCACTATTCCGCCGGTTTTCAGCGCAGGGCACCCAATGTTGCGTGCGGATATCGCGGAGATTTTTAAGCATCATGATTTAGGTCAAGCACGTCTGCAAGAAACGCAGCTTTTTGGCTATGAAGCGGAAGCACCGCTTGATTATGTCGCCTATGCTCTGATTTTCCAGAATCAAGGCCATGCTATCGATATAGCAAAGAGCGATGTGGAGCCTGTATGGCCTGGGCGCGAGGTGTTTAAGCCTAAGCCAGATGCCTCTCTTGCAGATTGCCTTGTGCCGGACACCAGAGCGGTAAATGGTCCGGCAGTCTGGATTGATCCCCATATGTTCAGGTTTTTTTTCCTTAGTGACGCACTTGGCAGCGAACTAACAGCTGCTGGTTTTGGCTCTGCTTTTGGACTGACGCGTCTGGAATTTTAAGAGATCGTAGGATGGGTTTCTAACCCATCGCTCAAGATCGAAATCCTTTGCAAGATGGGTTGAAAACCCATCCTACCCCGGCTTCACGCTCGCCGTCACATAGTTCACGCCTAAATCCCGGTCCGAGATCGACCAGCTCCATAGGATCGGGTTGAATACGAACCCCTTGCGATCCACCGGTTCCAGCCCGGCCTGACGCAGCAAGTCGAACAGCTCATCGGGGGTGATGAATTTGTTCCACTCATGGGTGCCGCGCGGCAGCCAGCGCATGACGACCTCGGCCCCGAAGATGGCCATCGCATAGGATTTCGGGTTGCGGTTGATGGTCGAACAGATCAGCAAGCCGCCCGGTTTCAGCAAATCCTGCGATGCGGTCAGAAAGCCAAGGGGGTCGGCCACATGTTCGACCACCTCCATGTTCAGCACCACGTCGAACTGTTCGCCTGCGGCGACCATGTCCTCGGCTGTGGTGTGGCGATAGTCGATCTGCAACCCTGATCGCTCAGCATGGATGCGCGCGACGGGCAGGTTGCCCTCGGCGGCGTCGGCCCCTACCACCGTGGCCCCCAAACGCGCCATGGGTTCGCTCAGCAACCCGCCGCCGCAGCCGATATCCAGCAGGCGCAGGCCCTCGAAAGGGCGCAGGGCTTTTAGATCGCGATCAAACTCGCCCGCGATCTGCTGTGTGATATAATCCAACCGACAGGGGTTGAGCATGTGCAGAGGTTTGAATTTCCCGTGGGGGTCCCACCATTCAGCGGCCATTGCCTCGAATTTTGCGATCTCTGACGGGTCAACCGTGTTCGGATGCGCTTGCATTCCTGTCTCCGTATGCTCTTTTTACCGTTAAGGACTATATAGGCCCATAATGGACAAGTACCCGGACCAAAAGCGCGCAGTACAATATCTCTATCCGCCGGTTGAACCCTTTGACCAGCGAATGCTCGATGTTGGCGACGGGCATCGTATCTACGTGGAACAATGCGGCAATCCCAGCGGTATTCCGGTCGTGATTCTTCATGGAGGCCCAGGCGGGGGGTGCAGCCCTGCGATGCGACGGTATTTCGACCCTTTGGTGTATCGGGTGATTCTCTTTGACCAACGGGGGTGCGGGCGGTCGCGTCCTCATGCCGCTGTTGAGCACAACACGACATGGCATCTTGTCTCCGACATCGAACGAATTCGCCGCGATCTTGATATCGACAACTGGATTGCCTTTGGTGGCAGCTGGGGGGCGACTCTGGCTCTGATCTATGCGCAAACCCATCCCGAGCGTGTGACTCGCCTGGTTCTGCGCGGCGTGTTCTTGATGACCCAATCCGAACTTGATTGGTTCTATGGTGGCGGTGCAGGCAAGTTCTGGCCAGAACCTTGGCAGAAATTCATTTCACTTCTGTCGGATAATGAACAGAACGACGCTATCAGCGCCTATCACAAGCGTCTGTTCTCAGGCGACCGGGCAACCGAAATCCTTTATGGCCGCGCCTGGTCGAACTGGGAAAACGCGCTGGCTTCGATTCATACCAATGGCGTGACAGGTGAAAGCCCCGGGGATTATGCCCGCGCCTTTGCCCGACTGGAGAATCACTATTTCCTGAACAATGGTTTTCTGGAATTCGATGGTCAGATTCTGGCCAATATGGATCGAATCGCCCATATTCCCGGCCATATCGTTCAGGGACGTTACGACATGATCTGCCCGCCCACTTCAGCGTGGAACCTCAGCGAAGCCTGGCCAAACGCCGAGCTTAGAATGGTCCGCAACGCGGGCCACGCGTTGTCCGAACCGGGCATCAGTGCTGAACTTGTCCGCATAATGGATAGCGTTGCGGAGGGTGTGGCATGACCCGAATCGACCGCCGTGCATTGTTTGCCTCGGGTGCCGCCGCCGCGCTGCTGGCTGCGACTGGCGTATCTCATGCGGGATTACCCAAGTCAGGCGGCACTATGCGACTGGCTGTTCCCCGCGATGACAGTCTTGAACAGATCGTCCGAGGCGCCGTATTCGACACGCTGACCGAAGTCGCACCAGACGGGACCTTGCGTGGAGAACTCGCAAGCGGTTGGCAAACGGATTCGGCGGCTCGGGTCTGGACGTTCGATTTGCGTGACGACGTGATCTTCCATGATGGCACCCCACTGCACGCGCAAGACGTGTCGGGAACACTGGCCAATTTCGGTCATGTTGAAGTTCTGGGCCCGAATCGCCTGCATCTTGAACTTGTCGAGGGCAATCACGGCCTACCCTTCGTGCTTGCCGATAATCGCCATGCCATCACACGTGTGGGACAAAGTGTTTCACCGCTTCACGATGCAAACGGCACCGGTTGCTACCGGGTCGAACGAGCGCAGGATGGGCGCCATTTTCTGGGGCGCAAGGTGGCCGGACATTACAAGGCTGGCCGTGCCGGATGGGCCGATGCAATCGAGATCATCGTGATCTCCGACCCACGCGTTCGCGCCGAAGCGTTGCAGGACGGGTATGTTGATGTGGCCGCTGCGCCTTTGCCCGACGGTCTGCGCAGTCGCCGCAGCTTGCACTTTTTCCCATCAGACAGGGATATGGCGCTGGCCGCTGGCCCAAACGTAGGTATTCCCCGCCAGATTGGCACACGATGCGACCTCGACGACGGTCGCATCGCCGAGCGATGGTGGCTGATGTAGGTTTTCGGCTGTCTGACTTCAATTAATTCGGCTTGGATCAAGGCGGGGGTTGCGGATTCGTTTTCCTGCGCGTATATGCCCTTGCAACAGCGGCGCGTCGGGCCAAAGGCTCGGGGCTCCACCGATTAAGATCGACGGGCCGCGCGCCCGTTTTTTTGTGTTTGGACGACATGACCAACGACCTGATTGCAAAAGCCGCCATCGACCGGCGACTGGCCGAGATCATTTCTCCCGTGATCGAAGATCTGGGATTTGAACTTGTCCGCATTCGCCTGATGAGCGGCAAGACGACCACACTTCAGATCATGGCCGACAAGCCTGACGGCGGAATCGAAGTGGACGATTGTGCCGAGATTTCGAACGCGGTCAGCGCCACACTGGACGTCGAAGACCCGATCCTTGACGCCTACACGCTTGAGGTTTCCAGCCCCGGTATCGACCGGCCCCTAACCCGACTCAAGGATTTCGAGATGTTCGAAGGCTATGAGGCCAAGCTGGAAACCGCCGAACTGATTGACGGCCGCCGCCGCTTCAAAGGTGAACTGGCCGGCGTCGAAGGCGACGAGGTTTTGATCAACATCCCACAGGATGGCGAGACCATCACCATCGGCCTACAGTTCGACTGGCTGAGCGATGCCAAGCTCGTGCTGACCGATGACCTGATCAAGGAAATGCTGCGCCAGCGCAAAGCAAGCGGCGCCCTTAACGAAGACCAATTCGACGAAATCGTGACCGAAGCAGGGTCCGAAGAGGAGACGAACTGATGGCAATCACTTCTGCAAACCAGCTGGAGCTGTTGCAAACCGCCGAGGCCGTGGCCCGCGAAAAAATGATCGACCCCGGTCTGGTGGTCGAGGCGATGGAAGAATCCCTCGCCCGCGCCGCCAAGAGCCGATATGGCGCCGAGATGGACATTCGTGTGTCAATCGACCGCAAAACCGGCAAAGCGACGTTCACCCGCGTGCGCACAGTGGTCGCCGATGACGAGCTTGAAAACTATCAGGCCGAGATGACCGTGGAACAGGCGCGTCAGTATATGGAAAGCCCCGAAATCGGCGACGTCTTTGTCGAAGAGGTGCCGCCGGTCGAGATGGGTCGAATCGCCGCGCAATCGGCCAAGCAGGTGATTCTGCAGAAAGTCCGCGAAGCAGAGCGGGACCGCCAATACGAAGATTTCAAGGATCGCGCAGGCACCATCATCAACGGTGTCGTCAAGCGCGAAGAATTCGGCAACGTCATAGTCGACCTGGGTGGGGCCGAGGCTGTTCTGCGCCGCAACGACAAGATCGGGCGCGAAAGTTATCGCCCGAATGATCGCGTCCGCGCCTATATCAAGGAAGTCCGCCGCGAACCACGCGGGCACCAGATTTTCCTTTCCCGCACCGCACCGGAGTTCATGGCCGAGTTGTTCAAAATGGAAGTGCCGGAAATTTATGACGGCATCATTGAGGTCAAGGCCGTAGCCCGTGACCCCGGGTCCCGCGCCAAAATTGCCGTGATCTCATATGACGGTTCGATCGATCCGGTCGGTGCCTGCGTTGGTATGCGCGGCAGCCGGGTGCAGGCCGTAGTGAACGAATTGCAGGGAGAAAAGATCGACATCATCCCGTGGAACGAAGATCAGCCAACGTTTCTGGTGAATGCGCTGCAGCCCGCCGAGGTTTCCAAGGTGGTTCTGGACGAAGAAGCTGGCAAAATCGAAGTTGTGGTTCCTGAAGAGCAACTGAGCCTCGCCATCGGTCGCCGTGGTCAGAATGTGCGTCTCGCCAGCCAACTGACCGGTCTGGACATCGACATCATGACCGAAGCCGAGGAATCGGCTCGCCGTCAGAAAGAATTCGAGGCGCGTACCACACTGTTCGTGGAAAGCCTCGATCTGGACGAGTTCTTTGCCCAGCTTTTGGTCTCCGAAGGATTCACCAACCTCGAAGAGGTTGCCTATGTCGAGTTGGACGAACTGCTGGTCATCGACGGTGTCGACGAAGGGACCGCCAACGAATTGCAGGCTCGCGCCCGCGACTATCTGGAGGCACAAGCCAAGGCGGCACTGGATAGTGCCCGCGAATTGGGCGCTGAGGACAGCCTTATTGAATTTGAGGGACTGACGCCCCAGATGGTAGAAGTACTGGCAAAGGATGACGTGAAAACACTCGAGGATTTTGCCACTTGCGCCGACTGGGAACTGGCTGGCGGCTGGACCACGGTTGACGGACAGCGTGTCAAGGATGACGGTATTCTGGAACCCTTCGGTGTGTCGCTGGAAGAGGCTCAGGATTTGGTGATGACTGCCCGCGTCATGTTAGGCTGGGTTGATCCTGCCGATCTCGAAGCCGATGCCCAAGAAGACGATGAACTTTCTGAAGAGGAGGCCGAGGCCTGATCTCAGGCCTTGGGTGGCGCTCATGGGTCGCGGTGGCGTCCATAAGGATCGTTCGGAGGGGCCCGAGCGGAAGTGCATCGCCACGGGCGAGGTTCAACCTAGGTATGGGTTGATACGGTTCGTGGCGTCGCCTGACGGTCAGGTCTTTCCTGACGTCGCGGGCAAGTTGCCGGGTCGGGGCGTGTATGTGGCTGCGGATCGGGCTGCTTTAAAGCAGGCGATCAGCAAGAAACTGTTCAGCCGCGCGTTCAAGGCACAGGTCAAAGCCTCGGATGACCTTATCAACGAGGTCGAACGCCAAATATCGCGACGCGTGGTCGAACTGATCAGCCTCGCTCGGAAATCGGGCGACGCGGTGGCTGGCTATGAGAAAGTTAAGACCTGGCTCGACAAGGAAGAGGCGCAGGTTCTGCTTCAGGCAGCCGATGGGTCCGGGCGTGGCAAATCGAAATTGAGCACGCCGCACTTTGGAAAATACATCGGTTGGCTCACGGCTGACGAATTGGGCATGGCATTTGGACGCCAAACAGTGATACATGCGGCGCTGGCCTCTGGTGGACTCGCCAAACGTGTTGTAGAGGAAGCGCAACGCTTGCGTGGTGTGCGCGAAACGGATGACGGCGGCAACGGGGCCGCTCGGAAGGGTAAGTAGCTTTATGAGCGATAATGACGGCAAAAAGACATTGGGTCTGCGTGGCGGGGCGCGCCCCGGGAATGTGAAACAAAGTTTCAGCCACGGACGGACCAAGAATGTCGTGGTGGAAACCAAACGCAAACGCGTGGTGGTCCCCAAGCCGGGTGCGACCAAACCGGGTGCCAGCAGCGCTGCATCTGCGGGTGATCCTTCGCGGCGCCCTGCCGGGATTTCGGACGCCGAGATGGAGCGACGCCTGAAGGCACTTCAGGCCGCAAAGGCCCGCGAGGCCGAAGAAGCCGCGCAGCGTGAGGCCGAAGAAAAAGCCCGTGCGGAAGAGCGTGAACGCCGCCGTGCGGAACAAGAGGCCAAGGAACGCGAACAGCGAGAGGCCGAAGAAAAGGCTCGCCAGAAAGCCGCAGACGAAGAACGTCAGCGGCTGGAAGCCGAAGCGGCCGCCAAACGCGCGGCGGCAGAGGCCGCTGCGGCCAAAGAAGCGCCCAAGGCCAAAGCGCCTGCGCCCAAGCAAACCGCGCCTGCCGACGACTCGCGCCGGAGTGGCGCGGCTGACCGCGATCGCGATCAACGCAACACGCGCGGCAGCAAAGGCCGCGACGATGGCCGTCGCTCCGGTAAGTTGACCCTCAATCAGGCTCTCTCAGGCGGCGAAGGCGGGCGTCAGCGCTCGATGGCCGCGATGAAACGCAAGCAGGAGCGTGCGCGTCAAAAAGCGATGGGTGGTTCGGTCGAGCGGGAAAAGGTGATCCGTGACGTTCAACTGCCAGAGGCCATCATGGTTTCCGAACTGGCCAACCGTATGGCCGAACGGGTCTCGGATGTGGTCAAGGAACTCATGAAAATGGGCATGATGGTCACGCAGAACCAGACCATCGACGCCGATACCGCCGAACTGATCATTCAGGAATTCGGCCACAACGTTGTGCGCGTCTCGGATGCGGATGTCGAGGACGTCATCGCTGATATCGAGGACGAAGAACAGGATCTCCTGCCACGTCCACCGGTGATCACCATCATGGGTCACGTGGACCACGGCAAGACCTCGCTGCTGGATGCAATTCGCAACACCAAGGTCGTCTCGGGCGAGGCCGGGGGAATCACCCAGCATATCGGCGCCTATCAGGTGGAAACCAACGACGGTGTTATTCTGACCTTCCTCGACACACCAGGCCACGCCGCCTTTACCTCGATGCGTTCGCGCGGCGCGCAGGTAACGGACATCGTGGTGCTGGTGGTGGCTGCGGATGACGCGGTGATGCCGCAGACCGTCGAGGCGATTAATCACGCCAAGGCGGCCAAGGTGCCGATGATCGTGGCGATCAACAAGATCGACAAACCCGACGCGAACCCGATGAAAGTTCGCACCGACCTGCTGCAACACGAAGTGGTTGTCGAAGCGATGTCGGGTGAAGTCCAAGATGTCGAAGTGTCCGCCATGACCGGTCAGGGTCTGGATGACCTACTCGAAGCGATTGCATTGCAAGCCGAGATTCTGGAACTCAGGGCCAACCCCGACCGCGCCGCCCAGGGCGCCGTGATCGAAGCGCAGCTTGACGTGGGCCGCGGTCCCGTCGCGACCGTTCTGGTTCAGAAAGGTACGCTGCGTCAGGGCGATATCTTCGTTGTGGGTGAGCAATACGGCAAGGTACGCGCACTGATCAACGACAAGGGTGAGAGGGTGAAAGAGGCGGGTCCGTCGGTACCAGTTGAAGTTCTGGGCCTCAATGGCACGCCCGAAGCAGGCGACGTTCTGAACGTAACAGAGACCGAAGCGCAGGCCCGCGAAATTGCCGAATACCGCGAACAAGCCGCCAAGGACAAACGCGCTGCGGCCGGAGCCGCGACCACACTGGAACAGTTGATGGCCAAGGCCAAGGAAGACGAAAACGTCTCGGAACTTCCGATCCTGGTGAAGGCGGACGTGCAGGGTTCGGCCGAGGCCATCGTCCAGGCGATGGAAAAGATCGGTAACGACGAGGTTCGCGTACGCGTTCTGCACTCTGGCGTTGGTGCAATCACCGAAACCGACATCGGCCTGGCCGAAGCATCTGGTGCGCCAGTCTTTGGCTTCAACGTCCGCGCCAATGCTTCGGCACGGAATACCGCAAACCAGAAAGGCGTCGAAATCCGCTACTATTCAGTGATCTACGACCTTGTGGATGACGTGAAAGCGGCCGCATCTGGCCTGCTGAGCGCCGAGATCCGCGAAAAGTTCATCGGTTACGCCGAGATCAGGGAAGTGTTCAAGGTTTCCGGCGTCGGCAAAGTTGCGGGCTGTCTGGTGACCGAAGGGGTAGCACGCCGCTCGGCCGGCGTCCGTCTGCTGCGCGACAACGTGGTCATCCACGAAGGGACGCTCAAGACGCTCAAGCGCTTCAAGGACGAGGTGGCCGAGGTTCAGTCAGGTCAGGAATGCGGAATGGCATTCGAGAACTACGACGATATCCGCTCCGGCGATGTGATCGAAATATTCGAGCGTGAAGAAGTTACCAGAACGCTCGATTGATACGACATGAACTGACAAAAAACGGCGGTCCATTGTGGCCGCCGTTTTTTTGAGAGGACGTCGCGTGTCGCTCTCACGTGAGTGGTGTATTCTGCCGCATTCAAGTCGATGCCGCGACAGGTCGCCCGAAATAAAGCTTCTTCTCTACGCGTACCACGATACGCCCATCTGCCAATTTTCGAACAAATGTGCCTTGCACGAAAACGCAACTTCCCAGTGCAATTGTCCGCAACATGCCCAATCCTCCCCAAAAAGGAATAAGACAGGCTCATCATACACGAAAAATCGAATGTAAAAATTAAATTGTTATCCCATAAGGTTAATTTTTCAGCAGCCTGATCAAACGAACTCGCGCGATGTGATAGTATTGGATTTTACAACCAGTCCCGCAAAATTGAAATCAAAGGGACATCCGCAGGCGGCATCGGGTAACTACGCAACTCGTTGGCTCGCACCCATTTCAGCGCCTGTCCCTCTTGTGCCCGCGGGGTGCCCTGCCATTTCCGACAGGCGAACAAGGGCATCAGTAAGTGAAAGTCGTCATAACTGTGGCTGGCAAAAGTCAGTGGGGCCAAACAAGAAGCCCAGGTGTTGATACCCAGCTCCTCTTCCAACTCGCGGATCAGAGCGGCTTCGGGGGTTTCCCCGACTTCAACCTTGCCCCCGGGAAACTCCCAAAGACCGGCCATCGACTTACCTTCCGGGCGCTGCGCCAACAGCACCCGGCCATCCACATCAATTAGCGCAACGGCAGATACCAATACCGTTCTCACGAGCGATAATCCGCGTTGATTTCAATATAACCGTGGGTCAGATCACAGGTCCAAATCGTTGCATTACCGTCCCCCAATCCCAGATCGACGCCGATCACCAGTTCCTGACCTTTCATATATGCCGCTGCGTCCGCCTCGCGGTAGTTAGGGCTGACCCACCCTTTTTCGGCCACTAGAATATCGCCAAATGAAATGCTCAACAGGTCCCGGTCTGCTGCTGCCCCAGACTTACCGATGGCCATGACGACGCGGCCCCAGTTCGGGTCCTCCCCCGCTATCGCCGTTTTGATCAGCGGAGAATTTGCGATCGCCAATCCGTGCACCTTTGCATCAGCGTCCGAGGCGGCGCCTGTCACACGAATCTCGACAAATTTGGACGCGCCTTCGCCATCCCTGACTACTTGTTGCGCCAGATCCAGCATCACTGCCTCAAGCGCCTCGGTGAACCCGGGGTTTCCGGTAGCATCAGCTCCTGACGCACCGGTAGCGCACAGCAAAAGGCTGTCCGAAGTCGAAGTATCGCTATCCACAGTGATACAGTTGAAGGTGCGATCGGTAATCTCACCCAGCATCTGCTGCAAGACGGCCTGTTCCACCTTTGCGTCGGTAAAGATGTAGACCAGCATCGTTGCCATGTCCGGCGCGATCATGCCCGACCCCTTGGCAATTCCCGCAATTTTGACCATCTTGCCGTCGATCCCGACGGTCCTGCTGGCACCTTTTGGGAAAGTGTCGGTGGTCATAATTGCCGTGGCTGCATCCTCAATTGCATCAGGGCTGAGGGCCGCATTCAGATCTTCCAGTTTTGCCACGATCCGCTCATGCGGCAGCGGTTCACCGATCACTCCAGTCGAGGACGTGAAAACTCGAGATGCAGGAACCCCTGTCGCGTCTGAAACCGCCTTGGCCACCTCGACCACCGAGGTTTGTCCAAAATGCCCGGTAAAGGCATTGGCATTGCCGGAATTGACCAAGATCGCGGCCGGTCCATCGCTTGCTCCACCAATCTTGGTCTGACAATCCAAGACCGGGGCGGCACGCGTTGCTGACCGGGTAAATACGCCCGCAACCGACGTGCCGGCGTTCATCACCGCCAGCATGACATCGGTCCGTCCCTGATACCGTACACCCGCGGCAGCAGTTGCAAACCGAACGCCCGCGATGACCGGCAAATCGGGAAAGCTGCTCGGGGCGAGTGGCGAGACTTTGGTGATCTTTGCCATGGCGGCTTACTCCTGCACCAGATCCAGTTGTTTCAGGACGTCCGGCGTCACACCGTCCAAGGGCTGGCGCTCTATGGTCGCCGCATCCGTCAATTCGTCCAGGCGCGCCTGAATGGCTTCCTGCTGGATTTTGGATGCAAGCTCTCCGCGCACCGCTTCCAGTTCCGGTGCTTCCGCCTTGCGCTGATCATTCAGCGTCACGATATGCCAGCCGAACTGGGTTTGAACCGGTTCAGAGATCTGCCCTTTTTCCAAAGCGACAACAGCCTGTTCGAATTCGGGAACCATGGCGCCCGGGCCGAACCAGCCCAATTCACCGCCATTCGGGCCGGAGGGGCCGGTCGATTTCGCCTTGGCGGTTTCCGCAAAGTCTGCACCGCCGTCCAGTTCGGCCTTGACCGCCATGGCCTCTTCTTCGGTTTCCACGAGGATATGTGAGGCATTGTATTCATCGCCACCGAACCCGTCGCCGTATTCGGCGTCATAGGCGGCCTGAACCGCCTCTTCACTCAAGGCCGAGCGCAGGATATCCTCGATGGTTTCCGCTGCAAGTAGCGAACGCCTCTCATTTTCCAGCGCAATCGCCACCTGCTTGGGAAGCTCGCCATTCTGCTGTTGTTTCAAAAGCGTCTGCTGCACAAGCTGGTCGAGGATGGCATCGTACAGAACCTGATCCTCAAGCTCCAGATACTGCCTCGGCAGCGTCGCACGCGCGATGATCATGTGGCCCAAAGTGATTTCATCCCCATTGACGACCGCCACCACCATGTCGGCGTCGGTTGTCGTCTCGGCGGTCAGGGGCAGGGCCAGGCCGACGGCAAGCGCCAGAGATGGCAGAAATGTGAGGCCTTTGGGCATTGAATCATCCTATTTCTTTGCCGCGACGGTGCGTGGCGTTGACACTCTACGGCCTGCCGCTTACATCGCTTGAAGCCTTGGACAGGACCGCCTTTCACCCCCCGTATCTATGGGTTGCGCGCAGGGCGGGCAAGCCTGTCGGAACCACGACAAGAACAGATCCGCTGGAGTGAACATGCTGGGACTCGGAACGCTCGCCAAAAAGGTGTTCGGAACGCCGAACGACCGAAAGATCAAGGCGACACGCCCGCTGGTCGAAAAGATCAACGCGCTGGAAGCGGAGTTCGAAAAACTCTCGGATAACGACCTGAAATCGAAAACAGAAGAGTTGCGCAAACGAGCGCTGGATGGCGAAAAACTGGACGACCTGCTGCCCGAAGCCTTTGCTAACGTGCGCGAAGGCGCCAAACGGGCTCTGGGTCTCAGGGCGTTCGACGTACAACTGATGGGCGGGATCTTTCTCCATCAGGGCAATATCTCGGAAATGAAGACGGGTGAGGGAAAGACTTTGGTCGCAACTTTCCCCGCCTATCTGAACGCACTGACCGGCAAGGGCGTTCATGTGGTGACTGTCAACGAATACCTTGCCAAGCGCGACGCGGAATGGATGGGCAAAGTGTTCGGCATCCTCGGCATGACCACCGGTGTCATTTGGTCGGGACAGGCCGATGCTGACAAGCTGGCCGCCTACGCCTGCGATGTTACCTATGCGACAAACAATGAACTCGGCTTCGATTATCTGCGCGACAACATGAAGGCAGATTTGAATGAAGTTTATCAAAAACACCACAATTTCGCGATCGTGGACGAAGTGGACTCGATCCTGATTGACGAAGCACGGACACCTCTGATCATTTCCGGCCCCTCACAGGACCGGTCCGACCTTTACACCGCAATCGACGCCTTGATCCCGTCGCTACAGGACGATCACTATTCGCTGGACGAGAAATCTCGCAATGTGACCTTTACCGATGAAGGCAACGAATTTCTTGAACAGCTCCTGCTGGATCGCAACCTGCTGCCCGAGGGACATTCGTTATACGATCCAGAAAGCACGACCATTGTGCATCACGTCAACCAGGGCCTGCGCGCGCACAAGCTTTTCCAGCGCGACAAGGACTATATCGTGCGCGACGGTAACGTTGTTCTTATTGACGAATTCACCGGCCGTATGATGCCCGGCCGGCGTCTGTCTGATGGGCTTCACCAAGCCATCGAAGCCAAAGAGGGTGCACAGATTCAGCCCGAGAACGTGACGCTCGCCAGTGTCACTTTCCAGAATTTTTTCCGCCTGTACAACAAACTGAGCGGTATGACCGGCACCGCGTTAACCGAGGCTGAGGAATTTGGCGAAATTTACGGTTTGGGCGTGGTCGAGGTCCCCACGAACAAGCCCATCGCACGTGAAGACAAAGACGATCAGGTCTATAGAACCGCGCCGGAAAAGTACGCCGCCATAATCGAACAGATCAAAAAAGCGAACGAGAAAGGGCAACCTGTACTGGTCGGAACGACGTCAATCGAAAAATCGGAGATGCTCAGCCAGATGTTGAGCAAGGAAGGCATCGGACACAATGTCCTGAACGCTCGCCAGCACGAGCAGGAAGCCCAGATCGTGGCAGATGCCGGTCGATTGGGCGCAGTGACCATCGCCACGAATATGGCAGGCCGCGGAACCGACATCCAATTGGGCGGCAATGTCGAGATGAAAGTGCTCGAAGCTATCGCCGCCAATCCCGAAGCCGACCCAGCCGAACTGCGCACTGCCGAAGAAGCGCGTCACGCTGAAGAAAAGAGAAAGGTTCTTGACGCCGGCGGCCTGTTCGTCATGGCGTCGGAACGACATGAAAGCCGCCGTATCGATAATCAGTTGCGCGGTCGTTCAGGCCGTCAGGGCGATCCCGGACGCACGGTTTTCTACCTCAGCCTCGAAGATGACCTGATGCGCATCTTTGGTTCGGAGCGTCTGGACAAGGTGCTGACCACGCTGGGAATGCAAGAGGGCGAGGCGATCATCCATCCATGGGTGAACAAGTCGCTCGAACGCGCCCAGGCCAAGGTCGAAGGCCGCAATTTCGATATGCGCAAGAACGTTCTGAAATTCGACGACGTGATGAACGATCAGCGCAAGGTGATCTTCAACCAGCGCCGCGAAATCATGTCGGCCGAGGATTTGTCCGAAATCGTTTCCGATATGCGCGAACAGGTTATCGACGATCTGATCGACGAGTTCATGCCACCCAAGACATATGCCGATCAGTGGGACACAGATGGCCTCCATTCTGCCGTCATTGAAAAGCTTGGTGTCGACGTCCCCGTCCAGAGTTGGGCGGCAGAAGAAGGTGTCGATGATGACGACATTCGCGAGCGCCTGATCAAGGCCACCGACGAGATGATGGCCAAGAAGGCCGTGGATTTCGGCCCCGAGAATATGCGCAACATCGAAAAACAGGTGCTTCTGCAAACCATCGACACAAAGTGGCGTGAACACCTTTTAACGCTGGAGCATCTGCGGTCAGTGGTTGGGTTCCGTGGTTATGCACAGCGCGATCCGCTGAATGAATACAAGAACGAGAGTTTCCAACTGTTCGAAAGCATGCTGGACGGATTGCGGGAGGCGGTGACACAGCAACTGTCCCGCATTCGCCCTCTGACCGAGGAAGAACAACGGCAGATGCTGGCGCAATACGCTGAACAGCAGGCGCAAATGCAAAAGGCCGCCAAACAGGCAGAAGCGATTGCCGAAGCTCAGGCTTCGGGTGATCCCCGCCCTGGATTTGTCGAAGACGATCCGGAGACTTGGGGCAACCCATCGCGCAACGATCAATGCCCTTGTGGGTCCGGAAAGAAATTCAAGCATTGCCACGGGCGGCTGACCTGACGCCCGCCCTGAAACGGACAAAATTACTCCCAAAGGCGGCCATAGATTGGCCGCCTTTTTTGACGACTTTGATTTCCGCTCCGGAAACAAAGGGGATGTCCAATGGAGCTTTGGAGAAGACTAATTATGATTGGCGGAACCGTCGGCTGTGCGCTGGCGACCGGCTATTTCATGCAAAAAAGCGCCGACCGGGATTACAGTTCTGAGCCCTCGGCGCGCACCGCTTCGTTGCTGCCGCTCGAAAGCACTTTAAGCCAGAACATTCAGGTCAAGGCCCTGAAAAAAATCTCTTTGACCTCTGTTGACGCCAAGACCGAAGCGTCTGAACCTGAGCAGACCTTGGGTAATGAAAAGCGAGCCAGACCAGCGTCGCCAGTGAGTTGCAAGGTCACGGCTAATGCAGAACCTGCACCTCTGGCAAACGCGACGCTCTTTGTTAACGCACCTTGTCACAAAAGCGAACGGTTGACGGTTCATCACAACGGGCTGATGTTTACCGAAAAAACCGATACCCAAGGCCGGTTGACCGTAACGATCCCGGCAATGTCGGAAAGAGCGATATTCATTGTTGAGTTTGCCAACAACAAAGGCTCGGTTGCCTCAACCGTGATCCCAGATCTCAAGGCCTATGATCGTGTTGCTTTGCAATGGCGGGGAGGTCCCGATCTGCAGTTGCACGCGTTAGAGTTCGGTGCCGCCTATGGTGAAGACGGGCATGTCTGGGCCAACGAGAGTTCACATGGATTGGGCAACACCGATCGGCTTGGCAATACAACCTTGAGCGACGCACAGTTGGTCGAGGTGTATTCATTTCCTTCCAGAGGCGCAAAGAAATCTGGCACCATCGAGATGACAGTCGAAGCTGAGGTCACAGAAGAAAACTGTGGACGCACGTTGAACGCTCAATCCTTCATGATGCATGGTGACGACTCAATGACCTCACGCGACCTGTCGGTATCAATGCCGGATTGTTCGTCTGTCGGTGATTTTCTTGTGTTGAATAATCTGTTTCAAAACCTGAAGATCGCGGCCAAATAGGCAACAGGCGACATCAGGTATCACATGACTTGGCTTCGTGCGGCGACAATCGCCGCACTTACATATTGCATATCCATGGATGGCGCTTTTGCGCAGGACATCACGTTGATTTCCCACGATGGTAAAGTTTCTGTTTCCGGCGCTTTTCTGGGCTTCGACGGCGAATTCTATCGTATTCAGACGCAATTCGGAGAACTTACTGTGGACGGGTCAGGCGTCACCTGTGATGGCCCGGCCTGCCCCAATCTAACCGAGTACGTAGCCGAAATCGTCCTGTCTGGCTCGGCCACAATGGCGGAATCCCTCCTGCCCCCTCTGGTCGAAGGTTTTGCCGCGCGCAATGGGTTGCGAACGAAACGCGAAACACAGGACGAAACAAGTTTTGTCTATAGCCTGTTCCAGCCGCGCCGTTCAGCTCCACTTGCGAGGTTTACATTTCACGTCAACACCACAGACGAGGGCTTCGCTGATCTTCTCGCCTTGGAGGCCGATATTGTGATGGCATTGCGCGAGGTTCGGCCCGATGAACACCAGAGGATATCCGAAACTGGCCTCGGTGATCTGAACGATCCTGCTCGCAGCCTCGTTTTAGCCTTGGACGCGATGGTTCCCGTAGTGTCCTCGGAAAACCCTATTCAGAGTATTTCGACCTTTGACCTCGCAAGGGTATTCGCTGGCCGTATTACAAACTGGATCGAACTTGGCGGCCCGGACGCTCCGATTTCTCTGCACTTGCCGGTCTCCGGCTCAGGTCTGGCACAAGCAGTTGAGGACAAGTTGCTCAAGCCTGCAGGATTACAAGTCACCTCGTCGGTGCAACGCCATGGACGCGGCAGCCAATTGGCGCATGCAGTGGCGTCGGATCCGTTCGGCCTCGGTATGACAAGCTTTGCTGAGACCGGATCGACGCGCGCATTGACTCTAACGGGAAAGTGCGGATTTTCCTTGTCTGCTTCGCGTTGGAGCATAAAAACCGAAGACTATCCACTGTCCTCGCCGATGTTCCTTTATCTCCCCGCGCGGCGATTGCCCAAGATCGCCCGCGATTTTTTATCCTATGCCAAAAGCCCTGCTGCGCAAATCGTTATCCGTCGCGCCGGTTTCGTCGATCAAACGGCCGAACACATTCGCTTGGGCGCGCAGGGCGATAGGTTGGCAAACGCCATTTCGGCGGCCGGGGACGAAGTCACTCTGCAAGAAATGCAGAGGTTGATATCCACGCTGGCTCCGATGCAAAGGCTGACCATTTCGTTCCGGTTCGAGACGGGATCAGCCCGCCCCGACGCGCAATCTCGCTCCAACATCCTTCAGTTTGCCAAGGCGCTGGAAACCGGATCGTATGACGGGCGCGAACTTTTCTTCATTGGCTTCAGCGATAGCGAAGGGTCGGCCGCTGCTAACACCCGTATCGCACGCAGGCGCGCGGATTCGGTTCGCAGAGCCGTTCTTTCGGCGATTGAAACTGCGGTGCCGGATAACGTGAAAATCGAAGTAGACGCATTCGGTGAGGCGCTGCCAATGGCATGCGACGACAGCGACTGGGGAAGAAAGGTGAACCGCCGGGTCGAGGTTTGGGTCAAGTAGCCTGCTCGGTTAGAGATATCCGTCAGCACGGAAACTTAGTTCGACCGATTTTCCGATGATCAGATGATCATGCAGGGTCAGCCCCAGCGCCACGCATGCATTCTGAATCTGCCGTGTCATATCGATATCCGACTGTGAGGGAGTCGGGTCACCCGACGGATGATTGTGAACAAGGATCAGTGCCGAGGCATTCAGTTCCAGCGCACGTTTCGCCACCTCCCGCGGATAGACCGGAACATGGTCGACGGTGCCGCTCGCCTGCTCTTCATCCGCGATCAGAACGTTCTTGCGATCCAGGTAGAACACCCGGAACTGCTCAGTCTCCCGATGCGCCATAGCCGTATGGCAATAGTCCAGCAAAGCATCCCAACTGGAAATAACTTGCCTCTGCATCACCCGCGCCCGCGCCATACGATGAGCGCTCGCTTCCAGGATTTTCAGGTCGGTGACAATGCTGTCACCAACCCCCTTAACGGCTCGCAATCGATCAACCGGTGCTGACAGTACTCGGCTGAAGTCGCCGAAAGTATCCAGCAACAGCCGGGCGAGCGGCTTTACGTCCTGCCTCGGGACAGAACGAAACAAGATCAGCTCCAGCAACTCATAGTCTGGCATGGCCGCCGCGCCGCCGGTCATGAACCTCTCACGCAGCCGCTTTCGGTGATCTTTGATATATGATGGCAGCCGTCCAAGCTGTAGTGGCACCGCTTGCGCTTCATCCATGTCAAAAAGCATGGGAGACTCGTGAAGTGAATCCTGTGTCATCCAAACAGGTTGACGCAGAACCGGTTTCTGAGAAGTTAACAGCCTTCCACTACCGATCAACTCATCCCAGAAGAACGATATTCTGCGCCTCCCGCCTGAGAGCAAACTTCAGGTCTAGCCCTTCATCCCGTCCCAAAAGGATTTCACCGAGGAAAAGAAGCTTTTTGTCTCGGGATTGTTATCATCTGCCAGTTCATCAAACTCACGCAACAATTCCTTTTGGCGGCTGGTCAGGTTGACCGGCGTCTCGACCGCCAGTTCGATCAGCATGTCTCCGATACCACCCCCACGCAATGCAGGCATGCCCTTGCCTCGAAGGCGCATCTGGCGACCCGATTGGCTGCCAGCCGGGATCTGCACGCGACCACGCCCGCCATCGATGGTCGGTACTTCGATCGCGCCGCCCAGCGCTGCCTTGGACATACTGACAGGCACCCGGCAATAAAGGTTCACGCCGTCACGTTCGAACAGCTTGTGCTGGGTCACTTCGACAAAGATATAGAGATCACCCGGAGGACCGCCACGCATTCCGGCCTCACCCTCGCCCGCCAGTCGGATGCGGGTGCCAGTTTCAACACCAGCCGGGATATTGACGCTCAGCGCACGCTCTTTTTCGACGCGACCTTGACCGTGGCAGGATTTGCACGGGTTCTTGATGATCTGCCCCATGCCAGCGCAAGTAGGGCAGGTGCGTTCAACGGTAAAGAATCCCTGCTGCGCGCGAACCTTTCCCATACCGGAACAAGTCGGACACGTTGCGGGTTCGACACCGCTTTCTGCGCCAGTGCCTTCACATGACGAACAGGCCACTGCCGTGGGAACGTTAATCGTGTTTTGCAGGCCCGAATACGCATCTTCCAGCGATACCCGCAAGTTATAGCGCAGGTCCGAACCACGTGCGGCGCGACGTCCGCCGCCACCGCCTCCACGACCGCCCATGAAATCACCGAACAGGTCGTCAAACACATCGGAAAACGCACTGGAAAAGTCGCCCGAACCGAAACCGCCGCCCGGACGCCCACCGCCGCCCATACCGTTTTCGAACGCGGCATGCCCAAACCTGTCATAGGCCGCCTTTTTGTCGGCGTCCTTCAGTACTTCATAGGCCTCGTTGGCCTCTTTGAATTTCGCCTCAGAATCCGGGTTGTCCTTATTTCGGTCCGGATGAAACTCCTTGGCCTTTTTGCGATAGGCCTTCTTGATTTCATCCGCCGCAGCGCCCTTGGACACACCGAGCACTTCGTAATAGTCACGTTTTGACATCCGATATCCCTTCTGCCTCAACGAATTCGGGCCGGCCCGGCAACCGGACCGGCCCGTCTTGGCCCGGTTTACCCGTTAGTTACGCTTGTCGTCATCCAGATCTTCGAACTCGGCATCCACGATGTCGTCTGCATCCGGACCCGCATCCGCCGCAGTCGGTTCGTCATCGGAGTCTTCCATCTGCGACTTATATATGGCCTCGCCCAACTTCATCGCGGCTTCGGTCACGTTCTGAATGCCAGATTTGATCTTGTCGGCATTGTCGGTTTCGATCTCGTCTTTCAGCGCCGCAATGGCAAGTTCGATCGCCTCGATAGTGGTCGGGTCGACCTTGTCGCCATGCTCTTCCATCGACTTCTCGGTCGAGTGAATGAGGCTTTCAGCCTGGTTCTTGGCCTCGACCAGTCCTTTACGGGCCTTGTCAGCCTCTGCATTTTCCTCGGCGTCCTTGACCATCTTTTCGATGTCCTCGTCGCTGAGGCCACCCGATGCCTGAATGGTGATTTTCTGTTCTTTGCCGGTACCCTTGTCTTTGGCCGACACGGACACAATGCCGTTGGCATCAATGTCGAAGGTCACCTCGATTTGCGGCATTCCACGCGGTGCGGGCGGGATGTCTTCAAGGTTGAACTGGCCGAGAATCTTGTTGTCTGCGGCCATTTCACGCTCACCCTGGAACACGCGAATGGTAACGGCGTTCTGGTTATCCTCGGCAGTCGAGAACACCTGGGATTTCTTGGTCGGGATCGTGGTGTTGCGGTCGATCAGGCGGGTAAACACACCACCCAGCGTTTCGATACCCAGCGATAGCGGGGTCACGTCCAGCAGAACCACGTCCTTTACATCGCCTTGCAGAACACCAGCCTGAATAGCAGCACCCATTGCAACGACTTCGTCAGGGTTCACACCCTTATGAGGCTCTTTGCCAAAGAACTTGGTCACCTCTTCGATGACCTTGGGCATGCGGGTCATACCGCCGACCAGAACCACTTCGTCAACATCGGCTGCCGAGATGCCCGCGTCTTTCAGGGCCGCTTGGCAGGGTTTAATCGACTTCTTGATCAGATCACCCACCAGCGATTCCAGCTTGGCGCGAGTCAGCTTCATGACCATGTGCAGTGGCTGGCCGTTCGAACCCATCGAGATGAAAGGTTGGTTGATCTCGGTTTGCGAGGTCGACGACAATTCGATCTTGGCCTTTTCAGCCGCCTCTTTTAGGCGCTGCAGCGCCATCTTGTCTTTCGACAGGTCGACACCGTGTTCCTTTTTGAACTCGTCGGCCAGGTAGTTGACGATGCGCATGTCAAAGTCTTCACCACCCAGGAAGGTGTCACCGTTGGTCGACTTAACCTCGAACAGGCCGTCGTCGATTTCCAGAATGGTCACGTCGAAGGTACCGCCACCAAGGTCATAGACCGCGATGGTTTGGGTTTCCTGCTTGTCCAGACCATAGGCCAGCGCGGCAGCCGTCGGTTCGTTGATAATCCGCAGTACTTCCAGCCCGGCGATTTTGCCGGCGTCCTTGGTGGCCTGCCGCTGCGCGTCGTTGAAATAGGCGGGAACTGTAATGACCGCCTGCGTGACTTCCTCACCCAGATACGATTCCGCGGTTTCCTTCATTTTGCCCAGCGTGAAGGCCGAAATCTGGCTTGGGGAGTACTTTTCGCCGCGGGCGTTGACCCATGCATCACCGTTGCCACCATCAACGATGGCATAGGGCACCATTTTCTTGTCTTTTTCGACTTCTGCGTCGTCGACCCGGCGACCGATCAGGCGCTTGACGCCAAAGATGGTGTTTTCCGGGTTGGTGACCGCCTGACGCTTTGCGGGCTGCCCAACCAGTCGCTCGTCTTCGGTGAAGGCGACGATCGAAGGCGTGGTCCGCGCCCCTTCGGAGTTTTCGATAACCTTCGGTTGCGATCCGTCCATGATGGCAACGCACGAGTTGGTGGTGCCGAGGTCAATACCGATTACTTTTCCCATGTGTTCGATCCCTTTCTCTTCAAGGCGATGTCCCGAGGCCCGAACCCGTTACGGCATCCCGGCCCCGATCAGTGGTGCGCGACGGCACTACACCATCGCGCGTCCCGGCGTATATAAGGGCCGAAATGGAGGCCTGCAAGCATGGTAAATCGCAGGTTTTCAGGAATCTTGGACCTTTTTGGCAACGATTTGGTAAGGAACGGACGTTTACCCATGACTCGGTTGATACTGCGCGGCTTCGACATTCGAAAAGGGTATCTCGATTCCGCTCGCCAGAACCGCTTGATCGAGGTTCTACGCCCGGTACTCAAGCTGGCGCCGCTGGTGCGCCCAACAACACCCTCAGGAAGGGAAATGTCGGTGCGCATGACCTCGGCAGGGATTCTTGGATGGGTAACGGACAGACAAGGATATCGGTATCAGGACAAGCATCCTAGTGGTGTGCCATGGCCCGCGATCCCTGACGAGATCCTGAATATCTGGCGCAGTGTATCGGGTGCGAGCCGCCTGCCTGATTGTTGCCTGATCAATTACTATGGAGATGGCAGCCGTATGAGCCTGCATCAGGACAAAGACGAGGCCGATTTTTCCTGGCCCGTGGTGTCCGTTTCTCTCGGCGACGATGCGCTGTTCAGGATCGGGAATGCCACCCGCGGCGGAAAGACCGAGTCGATCTGGCTGAACTCAGGTGACGTTGTGACCATGGCTGGCCCGGCACGACTGACCTACCATGGCGTCGACCGGATCAGATTCGGATCATCGAAACTATTGCCAAAGGGCGGGCGGCTGAACCTGACCCTACGGGTGGCCGGAGACTAGTCAGCGGCGCGCAAACCAGCTGGCCGAAACATGGCGGCGGGTATAAAATTCACCCATCAGACCCAGCATGATCAGTACTATGCCGACCCAAAACGCGTATTCCCAACTGCTGTTACGTGGAAAATAGTTCTGAAACACAAAACCGCGGCACTGATCGATGGCGTGAAACAACGGATTCCAGTCGAACATGGCAAGCATCGTCGGCGGCAGCATGTTCGCCACAAACATTTTGCCTGATGCGATCATGTTGGCCCGTTGATAGATCGTGGCCATAATCGAAACCGCCGCCGGCGCCCATGGCTTGATTGCCAGAAACACCAGACCGACACCACATCCGGTGAACCACGCCAGCAACAGCATGCCGAAGCCTCCGACCGGATCAGAGATCACCAGCGGTTTATAAGCGACCTGATAGATGAACAGGATCACAAATAGGGTCAAAAGCTGTGTATATAGCGCTCCGAACGCGGCCGAGGCAATCGCTACTAGCGTATTCATCGGCGCGTGCTTCATCATCGGACTGTTCGCGCCCGCCGCCCCCGACACCGCCCCCACTGCCTTGACGTGGCACATGAACAGAAAAATGCCGGACATGATGTACAGCAAAAAGTCACCGCGCACGGACATACGCCGAATGCCCAAGAGCGTGAACATGGCATAAAACACGCCGACAAACACCATTGCCTGTAGAATGTTGAGGCCCAAAGCAACCCATGCATTGTTGTGCTTGGATCTGACATGACGGACCACCTCATGAAAGGTGATCTCGGCCATCGTGACGGCCCCACCCAACAGGGTCTTGTTCTGTCTATAGCGAAACACCCGACCGTCCTTATTGCTTCATTGCCTGAAAACTGACACGGAAATCTTGCCGATCCGTTTTCATCGCAGCATAAGGTCGGCAATGCGTTAGTTCAACAAATCACAGGATCGGAGCTTTTTTGTGACTTACGAAGACCTAATTCCGATAATCCGGCGGCTTGCGCTGGAAGCAGGCGACAAGATCATGGAAATATACAACGCCGATGATTTCGACGTGAAGGTCAAATCCGATGCCAGTCCTGTAACCGAAGCGGACGAAGCAGCAGACGCGCTGATCTCGACCGGCTTGCGCGCCGCATTCCCAGATATCCTGCTGATAACCGAAGAGCAGGCCGCCTCGCATTCGCAGTCCGGCGAAACGTTTCTGATCGTCGACCCACTGGACGGGACCAAAGAATTCATCAACCGGCGTGGGGACTTCACTGTCAACATCGCTTTGGTGGAAAACGGCATACCCACTCGCGGAGTGGTTTACGCTCCGGCAAAAGGGCGCATGTTCTATACTCGGCCCGACGGTCAATCGGTGGAGGAAACGGGCGCTCTAGACAAGGCTGCGTCCGGCAATCTGAACCCGATATCTGTCTCTAAACCGGATAATTCTGCCCTTTTGGTGGTCGCGTCCAAATCGCACCGAGATCAAGCAACCGACGATTACATCGGCAAATACAAAGTACGGGACAGCAAGAGCGCCGGTTCCTCGCTGAAATTCTGTCTGGTCGCGACTGGCGAGGCCGATCTCTATCCACGTGTTGGCCGCACGATGGAATGGGATACCGCCGCCGGCCATGCCGTGCTGGCTGGTGCGGGGGGTAAGGTGGTGCGTTTTGACGATCATTCGCCGCTGACCTACGGCAAAGAAGGCTATGCCAACCCGTTCTTTATCGCCTACGCTCCGGGTGTTGACCTGAAGGAGGCCTAATGTCCGTTCTGATCGCCATACCCGCCCGCTATGCTTCGACCCGCTATCCCGGCAAGCCGCTGGTGCCACTGACCGGGGCAACAGGGAGTTCGATAACCCTGATCGAACGATCCTGGCGGGCAGCAACCGCCGTGTCGGGCGTGGACCGTGTGGTTGTGGCAACCGATGACGACCGCATCCGCGAAGTGGCGGAAGGATTCGGAGCTGAGGTGGTGATGACCTCGGAAACCTGCGGCAATGGAACCGAACGCTGTGCCGAGGCCCATGACAATCTGGGTGGCGGATTTGAAATCGTTGTCAACCTGCAGGGCGATGCGCCTCTGACCCCTCATTGGTTCGTCGAAGATCTTGTCGCCGGTTTGCGGGCGTCACCCGATGCGGGTGTCGCCACTCCGGTTTTGCGGTGTGACGCAGCTGCGCTGAACAGTCTGCTGAATGACCGAAGGAACGGACGTGTCGGCGGAACGACTGCCGTCTTCGCTGCCGACCACAGCGCCATGTACTTCTCCAAAGAGGTGATCCCGTACACCTCCGAGATCTACCATGACGCCGAAGATACACCAGTTTTTCACCACGTTGGCGTCTATGCCTATCGCCCCGACGCGCTGCGCGCCTACCCCACCTGGCCCACTGGCCCGCTTGAACAGCTCGAAGGGCTCGAACAGCTTCGTTTCATGGAAAATGGCCGCAAGGTTCTTTGCGTCGAAGTCGAAGCCAAAGGCCGGCAGTTCTGGGAACTCAACAACCCACAGGACGTGCCCAAGATCGAAGAAATGATGACGGCCATGGGGCTGGAGTAAACAGGAAACCGGCTAAACCAGGAGAAAAGAGCAGCTTATCATGACCAACATCCTCGTGACCGGTGGCGCTGGCTATATTGGCTCTCATGCTTGCAAGGCGCTAAGGCAGGCCGGGTATACGCCCGTCACCTATGACAACCTGATCACCGGTTGGCAGGATGCGGTCAAGTTTGGGCCATTCGTGCAGGGCGACCTGCTGGATCGTGCTCAGCTTGACGAGGTATTCGCCCAATACCAGCCCGCCGCAGTCATGCATTTCGCCGCCCTAAGCCAGGTGGGCGAGGCAATGTCGAAACCGGGAAAATACTGGACCAACAACGTCACCGGGTCACTGTCACTGATCGAGGCGGCCGTGGCGGCTGGTTGCCTGAACTTCGTCTTCTCTTCGACCTGCGCCACTTATGGCGAGCATGACAACGTTGTGCTGGATGAGGCCACACCGCAATTGCCGCTGAACGCCTATGGCGCCTCGAAACGAGCGATTGAAGACATCCTGCGCGATTTCGAAGCCGCGCATGGGTTGAAGCACGTCATATTTCGATATTTCAACGTGGCAGGTGCCGACCCCGACTGCGAGGTGGGCGAGTTCCACCGTCCCGAAACCCATCTGGTGCCATTGATGCTGGAAGCAATCGACGGCAAATGTGACGCGCTAACCGTGTTCGGCACCGATTACGACACACCCGACGGCACCTGCATCCGCGACTTTGTGCATGTCTGCGATCTGGTGGATGCTCATGTTCTGGGGCTGAAATGGTTGCAACAGGGAAAAGGCAGCCGGGTATTCAACTTGGGAACCGGATCGGGGTTCTCGGTCATGGAAGTGATCAAGCATTCGAAATCTGTCACCAACCGCGAAGTGCCCTTCAACATTGGCCCACGCCGCGCGGGAGATTGCACCAAGCTGGTTTCCGGCTCGACTAGGGCCGAGGTCGAACTTGGCTGGACACCGAAAAGGTCAATGTTAGAGACTATGATCGCCGATGCCTGGCGCTGGCATCAGAATGGCCACTACAAACGGTAACCCTACGATGTCTGCCGCTGATAGCCCAGAACATCCAGGGTGGCTCCGCGCTTATAAGCTGCTCTGGAAACGACGACGCTTGCTGTGGCGCTCGTTTCGCAGCCGGCACCAACTCAAGACACTTTCGAACCGCACAACGCAAATCAGACTTGGCGACATTCTAGCGGTCACGACACTGCGCAACGAAGTTTCGCGCCTGCCCTGGTTCTTCGAGCACTATCGCCGGATTGGCGTCGACCACTTTCTGATGATCGATAATGGCAGTGACGATGGCAGCGACGAATGGCTTCTCGAACAACCCGACGTATCTCTATGGCAAACCTACGCCAGTTATCGCGCCGCGCGCTTTGGGCTGGATTGGATGACCTGGCTGCAGATGCGGTACGGGCACAATCACTGGATGCTGATGATCGATGCGGACGAGTTGTTGATTTATGCCCATCACCAGTCCCGGTCGCTGCACGATCTAACCAGTTGGTTGGAAACCTCGGGCCAACATGTTTTTGGCGCGCACCTGCTGGACCTTTATCCCAAAGGCAGTCTGAGCCAACCAAACTATATGTCTGGCGCGGACCCCATGAAAGAGCTTTGCTGGTTCGACGCCAGCCCCTATCGCAGTCAACGCCAACAGCCGCTGGGCAATCTTTGGGTTCAGGGAGGAATGCGAGAGCGCGCCTTTTTTAGCGACAATCCGCGTCGGTCTCCGACCCTGAACAAGATACCTTTGGTAAAGTGGTCCCGGCGGTATGCCTATGTCAATTCTTGCCACTCGGCCCTGCCCCGCAGGTTGAACTTTACCTATGACGGCCCCGAAGGAAAATCGCCCTCGGGTGTTTTGCTGCACACGAAATTCCTTCCGGAAATTGTCTGGAAATCGACCGTCGAAAAGTTGCGTGGTCAACATTTTCACAACCCCGACCTTTTCGATCACTATTACGATGGGATCGCTCAGGACCCGAGTTTATGGACCCATTCTTCAACTCGCTTGCGAGACTGGCAGCAATTGGAAGAATTGGGTTTGATGTCCTCAGGTGGATGGTAAAATGAATCGATCTACAACAATAAAGAGAACGACGCGTGGCTGAAATGTCAGCCCAGGCATAACCTTTTCTAAATTCATTGATCGCATGAAGGAAAAGGTGACATAACACTGCAAATGTCCGGATCGCTCAAATCCCGGACTTTCGCCTGAACATGCTCGCGTATGTAATAGTTGGATGGACGCGTGAGTTTATTGGACTCTTATCGCATGAGGTTGCGGCGCAAGCGCCGGGTTTTGCGCTGCCTTCGCAAGTCCCGAGAATTGGCGCCCATCCGAAACAACACATCCAACATTCGCCCCGGTGCGGTGCTGTTGGCCAGTGTGGTCCGGAACGAAAAAATCCGGCTCCCATATTTCCTGAAATACTACCGCAGCCTTGGGATCGATCATTTCCTGTTCGTCGATAATGACAGTGATGACGGCACTGCCAAGTTCCTTTCCGAACAACCGGACGTGTCACTCTGGCACACGTCCAGCAGCTACAAGAGCGCCACGTTTGGCGTGGATTGGATAAACTATCTGCTTCGCACTTATGCCCGCGAACACTGGGCTTTGACGGTCGACCCGGATGAGTTTTTTGTCTACCCCTTCTGCGATTCGCGCCCCATCCGCGCCCTAACTGATTGGCTGGACAACAGCGCGATCCGCAGCTTCAGCGCCATGCTGATTGACGTCTATCCCAAAGGCCCCATCAACCAGACGCCCTATACCGAAGGGCAGAACCCGCTGGAAATTGCCAACTGGTTCGACCCCGGTAACTATACAATCTCCAAAAACCCCCAGTATGGAAATCTGTGGATCCAGGGAGGTCCCCGCGCCCGGACGTTTTTTGCGGACACTCCAAGAAAAGCGCCCGCACTGAACAAGATACCGCTGGTCAAGTGGTCAAGACGGAACACCTATGTCAGTTCCACTCATTCCCTTATGCCCCGCGGCCTGAATCAGGTTTATGATGACTGGGGCGGAGAAAAGCCAAGTGGCGCGCTGCTGCACGCCAAATTGATCGATACATTCGGCGCCAAGGCGCAGGAGGAGTTGCAACGCGGACAACACTATGCCGAATCCAGCGAATACAAGCGCTATGCCACAGACCCGCTAGGCCAGACAGATTTCTGGTGTCAATGGTCCGAGAAATATATCAACTGGCGTCAGCTTGAGATTTTGGGCCTCATGTCCAAAGGAAACTGGGCATGAGTTCACTGGGTGTCATCATGCTGGTTCACACCGATCTCGACCGCGCCGAGCAGGTCGCGCGGCACTGGACGGCTTCCGGTTGTCCTGTTGTCATTCATGTCGACAAGAAAGTTCCATCCGAGTTTTATAGTCGGTTTGCAACGTCCTGCGCCAATGACCCTCTGATCTCCTTTTCCAAACGCCATCTTTGCGAATGGGGCGGATGGGGCATCGTCGCGGCCTCGCAATCAGCTGCGGAACTGATGCTGTCGCAAAATCTGGACGTGAGCCATATCTACCTGGCGTCGGGCGCCTGCCTACCATTACGACCGGTCTCCGAACTGATCGACTATTTGGCGACCCGCCCCAGAACCGATTTCATCGAAAGTGCAACCACCGCCGATGTACCCTGGACTGTTGGCGGGTTGGAATCCGAGCGGTTCACTCTGCGATTTCCGTTTTCTTGGAAAAAACAGCGCCGACTATTCGACAGCTACGTTAATCTGCAGCGCCGCCTGAAAATCCGGCGCAACATTCCGGATGGTCTGACACCACACATGGGCAGCCAGTGGTGGTGTCTGACACGTCAAACCTTGTCCGCCATCCTTCAAGATCCAGGCCGCAAGATCCACGACCGGTATTTTCGCAAGGTCTGGATTCCGGATGAAAGCTATTTCCAAACTCTGGCCCGGGTGTATTCATCCAATATCGAAAGTAGGTCGCTGACGTTGTCCAAGTTCGATTACCAAGGCAAGCCGCACGTCTTCTATGACGATCACCTGCAACTGCTACGCCGGTCGGACTGCTTTGTCGCCCGCAAAATCTGGCCGCACGCCAATCGGCTGTATCAGGCATTTCTGACCGATCAGACAAATGCCATGAAGCCCGCAGAACCCAACCCTGGTAAGATCGACCGGGTTTTTGTCAAAGCGGTCGAGCGCCGGACGCGCGGGCGCAGCGGGCTTTACATGCAAAGCCGCTTTCCACATCCAGGGCGCGAAAACGGGATGACGGCTGGTCCATATTCAGTGTTTCAGGGGTTTTCGGATGTGTTCGAAGATTTCGAAAACTGGCTCGCCAAAGTGACCGGCGCCCGAGTACATGGTCATCTTTATGATCCTGACCACGCGGAATTCGCGGACCGCGAAACTATCATTAACGGCGCATTAACTAACAGTGCCGCCCAGCGCGACTATAATCCCACCGCATTCCTAACAAACCTGATCTGGAACACCCGAGGGGAATACCAGTGTTTTCAATTCGGCCCAGCCGACAACCAGAAGATCAACCCCTTCATCGCACGTGACAAGAACGCCCAGGTTTCGGTCATATCCGGTGCATGGGCGGTGCCCTTGTTCAAATCAAATCGGGATTTCGCCGATTTGCGCAAAGAAGCGGCCAGATTACAGCAGATCGAAAGCAAGCAGTTGGATCTTCTGCGGGAAAATAACGTCAAGGCACGTGTTCGCATCTGGACAATGGCAGAATTCGTGGAATCGCCGATGGAACCTCTGCAAATGCTTGTTGACGAAATTGGTCATTCCAACCGCCGACATTTGTCTCAAGCGCCAACCATGACCGATCTCACCGGGTTTGGGCGGTTCCTGCAAAACCTCAAGAACCAAGGGATGCATCCTTATCTGATGGGCGATTTTCCGGTCGATCATCATCCGACACCCTCATCCATGCCCGCAAAAAAACCCTATCTGGTACAGTAGTCCGGTATGAACGCCAAATTCGATTACTTTGTCGTATTCGCTGAAATGCGGACCGGCTCCAATTTTCTCGAATCCAATCTGAACACGGTGGATGGGCTGCACTGCCATGGCGAAGCGTTCAATCCGCATTTCATCGGCTATCCGAACCGCGAAAATATTCTTGGGATCACGCAGGAAATGCGCGACGAAAACCCCTTGTCACTGATCGAAGCGGTAAAAAAAGCGCCCGGCAAGTTGAATGGGTTCCGGTTTTTTCATGACCACGATTCAAGGGTACTGGACTTGACTCTGCCCGACCTACATTGCGCCAAGATCATCCTGACCCGCAATCCGTTGGACAGCTACGTTTCCTGGAAAATCGCACGCGAGACCGGCCAGTGGAAGCTGACCAATGCCAAACGCCGCAAGGATGCCAAAGCGAATTTCGACACCGCTGAGTTCACGCGGCGTGTTCATGACTTGCAGGCCTTTCAGGTTTTTCTGCTGAACAGCATGCAACGCAGCGGCCAATCCGCGTTTTATCTTGACTACGAAGATCTGCAGGATGTCGAGGTCATCAATGGGTTGGTGCATTGGCTGGGCCTTGATTCCCGGATCGACAAATTAGATGACGGTCTCAAACGGCAAAATCCGGGGCAAATATCCGACAAGGTTGCCAATCCCGAAGTCATGTCAAAAGCTGTCGCCGACCTCGACATCTTCAACCTGTCCTGGACGCCGAGCTTCGAGCCGCGTCGCGGCCCGGCAGTTCCAAGCTACGTCGCCGGGTTGCATACGCCTTTGATGTTCCAGCCCGTCAAGTGCGGCCTGGAAGATGATGTGGCAAAATGGCTGGCCGATCTGGATGGTGTCACGGTTCCGGATCTTCAACACGGAATGACGCAGAAAAACGCGCGACAGTGGATGCGTGAACACCCCGGTCACCGACGATTTACGATCCTGCGTCACCCTCTGGCGCGCGCGCACACTGCATTTTGCCGCCACATTCTGCCCAACGGTCCGGGTAGCTACAGCCAAATCCGCAACACGCTGCGCCGAAGGTTTCAGCTACCAATTCCTGCAGACGGCCCAGGAAAGGGGTATACCGTCACGCGACACCGAGAAGCATTTGAAGCGTTTCTTCGGTTTTTGCAACTGAACTTGGCCGGTCAGACAGGGATCCGTTTGGACGGAAGCTGGAGCCCACAATCCAGCGTGCTGACCGCTCTCTCCGGCTTTGCCCCACCCGATCACGTGATCCGGGAAACTGAAGCTTCCAAAGCCCTGCCCGCGCTTGCCCGACATCTCGGACACCCGAACCCACCTCCCATTCCTCAGGGCACCACTGACACACCCTACGGTTTATCAGACATTTACGACTCCGACCTAGAGGCGCTGGCACAAGACCTGTACCAGCGCGACTTTCTGCTTTTCGGATTCGAACCTTTCAGGCCGGTCTGAGCACCGCCTCAGGGCCGCAAGGTGATAATTGTACCCTCGTTGACCATAGCATAGATCTCTTCGATCTCTTCGTTGGTTACCGCGATGCATCCGGCAGTCCAATCATCCGTCTTGCGAGCGCGCTGACGGTCGCTTTTCGTTTGCGGCTCGCCATGAATGAAAATGTCACCGCCCGGATCAACTCCCGCCGCCTTGGCCAGCGCTACGTCCTGCGAGTTCGGATAGGAAATTCCAATCGACAGGTGGTACCTGCTGCGGGGGTTGCGCCGGTCGATCAGATAGGTTCCCTCGGGCGTCTTGCCATCGCCCTTGATGGCCTTGTGCCCATCCGGGGCGAAACCAAGACCGACCTTGTATTCCTTCAGGATCTGCTCGTTGTGCAACAGATAGAGTTTTCTCGCACTTTTATTGACGACCAGAGATGTTACCTCAGGCCCATGATAGGTGCGAAATTTCGATGGAGACGCGCCACACGCTGAAACACCCAACGTTGCCAATGCGCCCAATCCAAATGCTCGACGGTCCATTGTTTCACTGCCTGCTCTTTTTTGTTTTGTCATCCATTATGCCACAAAAGCCAAAATCCAAAATCACTTTTTTGTCGGGTTTTGGCTTGTGATCAGCTGTTCTATCGCCTCCAGCCGTTCCAGCACCTCGTCACGGTAGGCGTCGGTTCTCTCTTCATCCTCGGCGTGATGGGCATCCTGCATTGAATTTACGATCAGGCCGACCAGCAGGTTCACCACCGCGAAAGTCGTCACCATGATGAATGGCACAAAGAACACCCAGGCATACGGATAAACCTCCATCACCGGGCGAACGATTCCCATCGACCAGCTTTCCAGCGTCATGATCTGGAAAAGCGTATAGGCCGACAGACCCAGATCACCGAACCAGTCCGGAAAGGAATTGGCGAACAGCTTGGTTGCTATCACTGCACCGATATAAAAGATAATCGCCATCAATAAGAACACACTGGCCATGCCGGGAAGCGCCTTGATAAATCCTTCGACAACGCGGCGCAGGCTTGGCGCTACGGATATGACCCGAAGAACCCGCAAAATCCGCAAGGCTCGTAACACCGACAAACCCTGCGCACCTGGTATCAGGGCGATGCTGACGATGGTGAAATCGAAAAGGTTCCACCCGTTCAGAAAAAACCGTCGCCCGCGTGCCGCAAGCTTCATGGCGATTTCGAAGATGAAAACCCCAAGGCACAGCGCATCCAGCGTGTCGATTACCGGGCCGAACCGCTCCATCAGGCTAGGCGCGGTTTCCATCCCCAAAAGGATGGCATTGAAAATGATCACAACGGTGATGAACCGCCCGAATCCGGGCGCGCTTGTGAATGCGTCCAAACGCTGACGAAACCCGATGGTGTCACTTTCCAGACTGCTCATGTTCCTGCCTCTTTCAGTTTGAAGGACGCCGCAAGTTCCACATGCGCCGACCATCTGAATTGGTCTACAACCTGCACCCATTCCAATACATACCCGGCGCTTTTCAATGTTTTTGCATCGCGTGCAAAGGTCACCGGGTTGCACGAAACATAGGCCACGACCGGTGTCTTTGCCCTAGCGATTTCCGCCACTTGCGCCTCGGCTCCCGCACGAGGAGGGTCCAGAACGATGGCGTCGAACTTTGCCAGTTCATCTGGCATCAGGGGCCGACGGAACAGGTCACGCGCTTCGGTAGAGACTCTTTTCAAACCTTGCGTCTTACGCCAACCCTGATCCAGCGCCCGGATCATAGCAGCATCGCCCTCGACCGCGTGCACTTCGGCCTTCTGCGCCAAAGGCAAGGAAAAGGTCCCGCATCCCGCAAACAGATCGGCAACCTTTCCGGCATCCGCCAAGATGTCCTGCACCGCCTGCAACAAAACGTCCTGACCGTCCTTTGTCGCCTGCAGGAACGCACCGGGCGGCGGCACGACCGCAGCCGACCCGAAACTCTGTACGGGCGACACGCGCGTGGCAATGATTTCGTCATCCCACGTCAGCCGAGCCAAGCCGTGTTGTTCGGTCGCCTGCGCAAGTGCCAGTTCCAACGCGCCGTCCAACGGTTTGCCGCCCCTGACTGCCACGTCCAATCCTGCTTCTGACAATGTCAAAGTCACGGCCAGCACACCCTTGCGACTACCGCCCAACACCGCAAGCGCCTCGGCAACAGGTATTGCTGTTATCAGCGTGGGGTCCAGAAGGTGGCAGTCCGGTATCTCGGTGATCACGTCCGAGGCCTGGCCATGAAACCCGGCCAGAGTTCCTTTCTTGGTCCGGCGCACAGCAATGACGGCCCGGCGGCGCGATCGCTCAGGCGACGTATGGATCGGCCGCATCGATACTTCTAGGCCCTGCGCCGCTAGCGCAGTGCGGACCACGCCAACCTTCCACTCGACCACAAATTCATCCGAGGCATGTTGCAACTGACACCCACCGCAGGACTTGTAGTGGCGGCACAGCGGTTTGATACGGTAATCCGAAGGTGTCTCAATCCGGATATCCGTCAGGTGCGCCCCGGTCAGAACGCCGCTAACCACCTCACCGGGTAAGGTACGCGCGGCATAAACAGGGCCTGCGGCAATTCCGTCGCCCTGATGCCCAAGCCGCTGAATGGTGTATTCCTGTCTCATGCATGGCCTGATAGCGGGACGAGGGCGCAGGCAAAAGCCTTATTCTGCGGCTTCGGTTCGAATAAAACCGCCCGACTGGCGATGCCAGAAACGGGCGTAAAGGCCGCCTTTAGTCAGCAGTACCTCATGCGTACCCGTTTCCACAATCCGCCCGTGATCCAGTACGATGATCCGATCCATTTCGCTAAGCGTTGACAGACGGTGCGCAATGGCCAGCACCGTCTTTCCTTCCATCACCCGGTGAAGCGCGGCCTGAATCGAGGCCTCGACTTCGGAATCAAGCGCGCTGGTGGCTTCGTCCAGCACCAGAATTGGCGCGTCCTTGAGAATGGCGCGCGCCAAAGCGATCCGCTGTCGCTGCCCGCCGCTAAGCTTTACACCGCGCTCGCCCAGATGCGCGTCATAACCTATGCGGCCCTGCGCATCCTGCAGGTTCAGGATGAATTCATGAGCTTCGGCCTTTCGCGCCGCTGCGATCAACTCGTCTTCGCTTGCCTCGGGACACCCGTATAAAATGTTGTCCCGAGCCGAACGATTGAACATCGCAGTTTCCTGCGTGACCATGCCGATCTGGCGCCGCAAGCTGTCCTGCGTGACCGCGGATACATCTTGCCCGTCGATGCTGATATCGCCGGTTTCCCTGTCATAGAGACGCAACAAAAGCGAAACCAGCGTGGATTTTCCGGCTCCGGACGCACCAACGATACCCAGTTTTTCACCCGGTGCGATCGTCAGCGTAAGATCCTGTACACCACCCTCTTCGCGCCCATAGGCAAAGGTCACATTGTCAAATTTGATCCGTCCGCCGGTTACGCCCAACTCGGTTGCGTTCGCTTCGTCCAGTATGCGTCTGCGGGCCGTCAGGGTTTTCATGCCGTTTTCGATTTCACCCACGTGCGCATACATGCCCATGAGCGTGAAACTGACCCAACCGGTCATCTGGGCGATACGGATCGACACGGCTCCCGCCGCCGCAATGTCGCCCGCGCTCGCCGTGCCCGCTTGCCACAGCAAAAGCGTCGATCCCAAAAGCAACACCGGCAGAATTCCTGCCAGCGTCATCAGGATGAACCGGAAACTCGCCGAAAGACGCCCGAAATCGAGCGAACGTTCCCGCAGTTCGACCATAGATTTTCGCGCAGCCTGATCCTCGTTTTCAGCATGGGCGAACAGTTTGACCGTTTTGATGTTGGTGATCGTATCCACCACCTGCCCCGACACCATCGCGCGCGCACCCGCGCGCGCACCCGACCGTTTTCGGATGCGCGGCAAATACCAGCGAACCAACCCGAAATAGACGGTCAGCCACAAGACGAACGGCAACATTACCAACGGATGAATAGACCCTAACAAGGCTAATGATCCAACCAAGGAGGCCAGCGCAAACACCACGGCACTGATCGCGTCTGATACAACGGATGTCAGAGCGCTGGAGGTCT
>NZ_JBXWSF010000022.1:0-53279 GCF_059613285.1 Ruegeria sp. BHSB058
GGCACGGTTCAGGACGGGGAACCGCAGCGTCGGATCGACCGGCCAGCCATTGCCGTTCTGCCCTTCGCCAATATCGGTGGCGATCCCGAGCAGGAATACTTCGCCGACGGCCTGACCGAAGATATCATCATTGCGCTGACCCATTGGCGCACTTTCCCAGTCATCGCGCGCCATTCCTGTTTTCAGTACAAGGGGCGCGACGTGAACCTTCGCGATATCGGTCGCGAACTGGGCGCGACCTATGTGCTGGAAGGCAGTATTCGCAAGGCCGGACCCCGCGTGCGTGTGAGCGTGCTGTTGGTCGATTGTGCCACGGAACGTCACATCTGGGCCGAAAAATATGACCGCGACCTGTCCGACATCTTCGTGGTGCAGGATGAAATCGTGCAGAACATCGCCGCCCATATCGCGCCTGAACTCGTGGTGGCGGAGGCCAATCGTTCTTCCGGCCGCCGTGCCGAAGACCTCGAGGCGTGGGAAATGTGCATGCGTGCGTTGCCCTTGGTTCGACGCCGCACCGCCGAAGGGGTCGCCGAAGGGAGGAAGCTGTACCAGGAAGCCATCGAACTGCGCCCTGACTTTGCCGAGGCCCACGCAGGGCTGGCAATGTCCTATAACATCGAGATGCTGACTGGGATGACCAGCGACCGCGCGGAAACCGCCATGCGCGCCATGAACGCCGCCAATCGGGCCATCGAATGCGACGAGGCATCCTCCTTTGCGCACCACGAACTCAGCACCGCATTCCAGTGGCTGGGAAGGTTCGATGATGCCCTGGCCGAAGCCCGGATCGCCGTCGATCTCAATCCCAACGATGCTTATGCCCTGCACGCGCTGGGCAACAAATCCGATCTGGCGGGCGAACCGGATGGGATAGGGCTGATGCAAAAGGCGCAAAGGCTCAATCCTGCGGATGCCAGTCTGCATTCGCATCTGACATTCCTGGCCCGGGCACATGCCAACAGCAGCAATTTTCACGCTGCAGTGGACTGTGCCCGTCGCGCCCTGCGCCGGCAACCGGATTACGCGCCAGCCTTGTTCATCCTGGCGATTTCACTCTCCTTGCTTGAAAGGCTCGAAGAGGCGCGAGAGGCGCTGGACCGGTGCGAGGCGGTTCAGCCCGGTTTTGTCAAATCCCGGCAGAACTGGCAGCCATACAGCGATCCGGCCAGCAATGCGCGGCTGCGCGAGGGCATTCAAAAACTGGTAGGCGATGTGATCGACGGTCAGGTTTGACAGGCCTGCAAGCCATATATCCCTGAGCGCAGCGGAAAGTCTCAGATTGCTTCCAGTGCTGCGATGATTGGCGAGAAATCCGCCGCTTTCAGGCTTGCCCCACCCACCAAAGCGCCATCCACGTTCGGAACACCAAAAATGTCAGCCGCGTTGCCCGGTTTGACCGAGCCGCCATACAACAGCCGCACCGACCGCCCCACACCCGCGCCGAACCTGCGTTCCAGCCGCGTGCGGATGAAATCGTGCACCTCCCCGATCTGTTCCAGCGTCGGCACCTTGCCGGTGCCGATGGCCCAGATCGGTTCATAGGCCACCACAAGGTTTTCACCGGTCGCCTGATCCGGGATCGACCCCGACATCTGCCCCGCGATGATATCCAGCGTGTTGGCAGCCTCGCGCTGCGCCAGGCTTTCACCCAGACAGATCACCGCCGTCAGTCCGGCCTCCATCGCGGCGCGGGCCTTGGCCCGGACGGCTTCGTTGTCTTCCTCATGATCCTCGCGCCGCTCGGAATGGCCGACGATCACCGCTGTCGCGCCGGCGTCCCTGAGCATATCGGCGCTGATATCGCCGGTATGTGCGCCCGAGGCGGCGGCGTGGCAATCCTGCCCGCCTACGGCAATGGCCGATCCGGCAAGTGTCTGGGCAGAGCGCGCAAGCAATGTCGCCGGAGGACAGATCAGGATGTCGACACCGGGGGCAGGGTGGGCCCGCGCCAGCGCCTCCAATTCGGCCAGCGACGCACCGGTGCCGTTCATTTTCCAGTTGCCCGCCGCCAGTTTACGCCGCATTCATCCGTCCCCGTCTTCTTGTCAAAACTTGGCCTTGGGGATAGCACCGGCGCGCACGGGTGACAATCACAGGGCAAGTACATTCCGGGATTAGGTACGTGGGTTGAGACCCACCAGTTTAAAACGGACTTGTTCTGATGGCTTTACTTCGCCCTCATCAAGACTGCAGTAGTGCATTCTGAAAGAACCTTGTGATCTCGGAACATTGTCTTCGTAATATATTTTCGGATCACATTTTATAGTGATTTCCAGTTGTTTGTTGGGGGGGATGATCAATGGCAGGTCCCTTTTTTTATCCGGACCGTAACTTATCTTTTTATTGCGCTTGAACGCAGTCGCGGGTTCGTCTGGGGCCTGTACTAAAACCACCTTTTCTACATAAACTCCGTTTGCTCCGATATTCGTTAATCTAAGCAAAATATCGTAAGTCTCTTCGTTCTCGCCCGGCCCTGAGTCGAGGATCTGTATCAACAGTGGGCGGTTTGACTTTAGCTTGGGAACAAGGTCTTGGCCGACTTTATAGACAAACTCACCGACTTTTGCCGCCGCAGCGGCCCCGGCAAGGGCGGTTGCGGGATCAATCGACTGTGGGTCTTGCAAATCCGGGTTTCGGTTAATATCGGCCTGATCAAAATGCAGGGCGACAGAGAACCTTGAAATATCCATGGTGCCACCTCTAGAAAAACACGAGTGTAGCATGGAAACTGTCAATTGAGTATTATTGAAGCCTAAATCGCGATCCTAGACCCAGAGGCAACTCAGGTTACTGCGCGAGAGGTTTATCCTCTTCATGGTCTGTGTCTTTGAACTTGATCGATTCCCCACAACCGCAGGCGTCGACGACGTTCGGGTTCTTGAATTTGAACCCGGATTCCAACAACGAGACTTCATAATCGATCTCAGTCCCGAACAGGAACATCTGCGCCATCGGCGCGATCAGCACCCGCGCGCCGTCCTGTTCGACCACCTCGTCATGCGCCTCGGCTTCGTCGACATAGTCCATGGTATATTCCATGCCCGCGCAGCCGCCCTTTTTGACGCCGATGCGCAAACCTGCATGGCCGCCCTTTTCCATCAGGCGGTTGATCTGGGCTGCGGCCCGTGGGGTCATGGTCACGGCCTGCTTGCCGGGAATGCCGAACATTGCGGTCTCCGATTGTCGCGCGTCTTCCTCAATTTAGTGGCGCGGGCAACAAGGCTCAAGAGACTGCCGCAGAAATGATTCATTCCGTGTTCAGGATAAGCGATCAGAGAATTCCACCGCAGATCAGCGGAAGATGTATCCAGGCAGGAATACGATACCGAACGACATGGCCAACAGCACGATGACCGGCCAATAGGCCAGCATTGTGAACACCTCAAAGGTGAAACCGACATATTGCGCGCCACGGTTGAAATACGATGTGCTGGCGGGCTTCAATGCCGGATAGCGCGTCATCACGGCCTGAAACGAATAGGAAACCATGCGAACGATCAGCATGTACAGGCCGAAGGTGACGACGAAAATGACGCCATAAATCGTGAGTGGAACCAACGGCGGACCTACCTTTCACACCTTGCAGCACACCCGGATTCACGTTTTCCTTTTACGTGCTGGCCGAGGAGGCGAGGCGAAAGCCCCTGCGCGGCCAACCGGATGCCGAACGGATACGACTGAAGATCGACAGCCCCCTTTTGCGATCATTGAGAGAAAGCTAACCGCTTGGTCACCTATTTCGCCAGAAAAAAGGGACACAATTTTGCCTTGAAATTGCCCAAATATCCATCAACGGGGACAATGTTGTTGATATGGCGCTAGGGTTTCCATTCGGGAAACAAAAGGGTTGGCAGTTGCCCACGCCGTGAACCTGACCGCGAATTCTCACTTGGAGTTTCCTGACCGATTCGCGGCATTGGAAATGGCAGAAAAAAACGGACCGCCCCGGGCAGAGCGGTCCTCAGAACAGGGTCGCAATCCTTGGGGGGATGAACCAAAACGGAAAGACCCCACCGGCACGGCCAAAGCGTGACCGCCGACAGATTGGCAGTTGATTGTAACGGGTCTAAAACAAAGACGTAACAATATTGCTACGCCTCGGTAAGTTCCTGGATCTTCCGGTCAGTTACATAAAGCCAAGCTCAAGCCGGGCTTCGTCCGACATCATCTCCATGCCCCAGGGCGGCTCCCATGTAAGCTCCACGTCCACGCTTTTCACCCCCGGCACCGGCTCGATCGCGTCTACCAGCCATCCCGGCATGTCTCCGGCCACCGGACAGCCCGGCGCGGTCAGCGTCATGATGACCTTGACGTCATTCTCGGCATTGATGTCGACGGTATAGATCAGGCCAAGCTCATAGATGTTGACCGGGATTTCCGGGTCATAGACCGTCCGGCAAGCTTCCACGACCGGTTCGTAAAGCGGATGGTCAACGGAAGAGGGCGCAATCAGCGGCGCGCCTTCAAGCGGTTCGGTGGCGTGGGTCATCTGATCCTCGGGTCGGTTACCTGAGCAATTATATAGGGAAATCGGCAACCAGCGTCCAGAGGGGGCGGGGAAGTTCGGCCAATGGTGCGCTCATGTGTCCAACGCGATCCACAAAAAACCGTCGTCAACATGGGTCGCAAAGGTCTGCAAGGGTTTGCGGTTCTTTGAAATATCGCCCAGAAACTCCATGCCTTCGGATGTCCCGTCATCGTTCAGCAACTCGCACCACACGATGACCTCGCCGCTGGCCAGGTCGAACCGGCTGTGATGCCAGCGGCAGACCACCTCGTCGTCCCGCGCTTCGCTTTCGTCCGGGCGCAGCCGGTCGGGATCGTCCAGATTCTGGCGGCGGTTGAACAGCGGCAGGTTGATATGCGGACAGGCGTTGTTGAACGCATAGAAGTTTTCGCCGCGGCGCAGGATCGCAAGGTCAAGCCTGGAAAACTCGACGATCCGAGTCTCACCATCCTTGATCGAGTCGACCTCGAAAACCCGCGTCCAGTTGCGACCGGCAAAACGCATCGTCTCCCGGTCCGAGGTCGCATTCATTCGGGCTGCCGCTTGCGGCTTTAACTCGGAGATTTCGTAAAGGGTGGTGCGTTGCGACGTTCCGGGCAGCCTCACACGCACAAAATCGGTGGTCTCGACGCTCTCCTTGACCTGCTCGTGCAGCGCCTCCGACACCAGAAACCGGGTTCCGGCTTCCTTGTTGGCGCTCTCCACGCGGCTGGCCACATTCACCACGTCGCCAATTGCGGTCAGCCGCGCACTGCCGACCGATCCAACCGATCCGATGACCGCCTCGCCCCAGTGCAATCCGATCCGGGCGTCAAAATCGATGTCATACATGCTTTTGAAAAAGGGCTTCATCCGGTCGATCGCCGTCAGGCATTGCAATGCGGCGTTGACCGCGCGCAGGGGCGCTTCATTCTGATCGTCGATCCCGAAAATCGCCATCATTCCGTCGCCGACGAACTTGTCGACATAGCCGGAGTTGCTCTCGATGATCTCGCCCATCTGGGCGAAATAGCGGTTCAGCAGATGCATGACGTCATAGGGCATCAGGCTTTCGGATATCCCAGTAAACCCTTCGATATCCGAAAAAAACACCGCCACGTTCTTCAATTCCCCGACCTTGCGCTCGCCGCGCGCGTCAAGCTGGCTGGTCAGCATGATGTCGGTCTCATCCAGAACCAGCCGCCGAAACGAAATATCGCCAGAGGGGCGCAGCTGGCACGACAGGCGCACATGCGGGTCCAGCCCAAGCTGATCGGCCAGTTTTTGCTCCGGTTCCAACCGCTCGGGGCAATGTTCCAATCCGTCCAGAACCCAAATCCGGCAGGTTGAACATTTCGCCTTTCCGCCGCAGACATGGGTCAAAGGCAAATCAGCCCGCTTCGCCGCCTCCAGCAGGCTCTCGCCATCCCGGCACTCAAAGGACAGGTCGTCCGGATAGGATCGCAATATCGGCATGCGGTGGGCTTTCCGGGTTCATTCGCCGTGGTCTGTTTCACCAATCTAACACGGCCAAACCAGAAAGCGGAAAGATTTCGCAGGCCACGTGCAGCGCTAAACCAGAAGGAGAACTGGAAAAAAATCTATGCAAATGCTACAATAACCCCATTGTTTTGAGGGTTTGAGCCATGCGCGTGTTTTATCTTTTGATGGTGATGGCATTCCTGTCACCGTCTCTCCTCTCGCACTTCGCCCTCGCCCAGTCGGAGGACGATTACTCGCGCGATGAGGAAGAAGAGGAACAGCATAGTGGCGACAGCGGCGGCGGCGGCGGTGGTGAAACCGGCGGTGGCGGATGGGGTGGCTGCACCTACTGTGGCACTTCGGGCGGCGGTTGGAGCACCTATGGCTATTCCAACAGCAATTCCAACGGCTACGTGATTGTTCCGAAAAGCCGTGGGTCGCTTCAAATCACGCCGGTTCAACCTGCAACCCCATCGAGGCCCGCCACTGCCGTGCCGGATACCGCAGTCGCCGCTCTGCGTCCGCCTTCCGATCAGGGCCGGGCCACCCGAATTTTTGCGGGGCCAGGCATGTTCCCGCCCGAGCATTTTGCCGCTTATGCGATTATCTCGTTCAAATCCAAGCCCCTGCCGCAGGATCGCGACCGGTTTCTCAATGTATGTCGTGGCTATGTTGCGGCCATCCTTGCCTATTCCGAGGTCGAACAGCCACTGGATCGCCAGCTCGTTACTGTATGGCCAGTCAATCAGGACTACGTTGCCGTCGAGGCAATGGCGCAAAGCGATGAAGAAGGGTGCGCCAAAGCCGTGGATGACTATGGGCTGGGCACGTCGCTGAAGGCGCTCAACGATGCCCGCGCCGCGCTGACCGAGTCGGATATCAGCACATTGCAGGGCCACCGAGGGCCGTTCGTTCTGGCGTGGAGCCCCACGCATCAGAAAGGCGCTTCGGACGCCCTGATCCTGCGCATGGACCTGTCCGACGTTGAAACCGCCACGCAGGCACGCGAGAAATTCGAGGCCTGGCGGGACGAGATCGAGGCCAAGCAGGATCTCTGGATTGATGGCTGGAAAGAGGACAGCCTGTCCGACACAATCGGCAACTGGGCGGACAGATGGGGCAACGAGATCCTGTCTTTCCTCGGAAAGGACTGACGCGATGGATTGGCTGTCTTACGGGGCCTGGGGGGCTTTCGGCCTGCTTGCCGGTATCGGGTTGGTCAGCTGGGCCGCGCCCGACACAAACGCGGGCGTTGGTCTGCTGCTGGTGATCTGTCTCGCGGTGAGTCTGGTGATCCGGGGGCTTTGGAAATGGGGTACCGCCAAACCCAAGGCCGAGGAAGAGCCCGAAGGCGAGGGGTGATACTGCATCGCCGGATGCCGTTGACGTCACGCCGCAAAAGCTATTCAGCCCATGTACATTCGGATGGTGGAGCAATCGCAGGCACTTCGCGCCAGCGGTCGGGGGCATATTGTTCCCAGGTGATCAACTGGTCCTGTGCCCTTTCCAGCCAGCCGCGCCACATGCCAAAGAATTCCGCGTCGGACAACGGTCCGTTGTCGTCCCGATAGGTTTCGGCCCATCGCCACTGACAGGGGTCACCCATCCACTGCCTCAGTTCAGGCGGAACCTCCACCGACGCATTCAGAAACACGTTCCGCCAGTCGCTCTGCCGATCGAAAGCGGCGTCCGATACCAGCCAGGGCTGAATGAGATCGGAAAGCGGTTCGGCAAAATCGTTCTGGTAGGGGGCCGGTCCCAACGCATCCCAAAGGCGGATCAGATACAGGTGGAAATAGCCATAGACGGCCGCAACCAGGAACGGTGCGGCGTAAAAGAAAAGGCGTGTCGGAACCGAGACGTTGACAAGCGGAAGCTGCGTGGCCCGATCCACACCGTAAAAGTCGATGGCGTCCACCTGCATCAGGGTGAGGCCGACAAAAATCAGTGCGCCGAGCAACACGAACCAAGTGTTTCTGGCGTTACTTGTCAGTGCATTGATGCGGTCAATTTGATTTTCCATATCATCCTGACGGCACAAGCAACTTGGTCAAATGCCGACAGGATAACAGAATTTGGCAGATCCGGTTAGGGCTCAGCCGTTGATGTCGTCCTTGAACCGCTTTACTTGCCCATGGGGCAGGGCAAAGAGGCGGCGCAGGATCAGCCACGCGGCCAGCGACAGCACGGCAAAGATCAACACTAGCACCGGCAGCGAAATCGACAGGCCGGGAAGAACCAGCAGCAGACCGGTCACCGCTGCGCCGATGGCAAACCCCAGAAAGATGAACCCCGGCAACAGCACCTCGGCTATGGCCAGGATCAGCGCCCCGGCCAGCCAGATCCACCAGATGGACCAGAGCGGTTCGGTCATGCCTTGCCTCCTTTCAGCATCTTGAACGCGTCGCCAAAGGCTTCCATCGCGTTGGCGGGCAGAACGATGGTCTGCTTGCCACTGCCATTGCCCAGCGCATTGAGCGCCTCGACCTGCTTCAGCGCCACCTGGTACTGCGCCGCCTCGATACCGTTCTCGCGGATTGCCTTTGCGACAACCTCGGTGGCATAAGCCTCGGCCTCGGCCTGAATGCGGCGGGCCTTGGCGGTCTGCTCGGCGGCATAAAGCTCGGCATCGGCGTTCAACTCGACGGCACGCTTCTGGCCCTCGGCCTTGGTCACTTCGGCGCGGCGGGCGCGTTCGGCGTTCAGCTGCTGCAACATTGCGTCGCGCGTCGCCTGATCCAGGTTCACGTCCAGAATTTCGGCCCGCGTCACTTCGATTCCCCAGTCATCGACCGCCGTCTTGACGCTTTCCTGGATGCGCGAGATCAGTTGGGCGCGGTTGGATTGCACCTCGTCCAGATCCATCTTGCCGATCTCGGCACGCACGATCCCCGCCACGGTCGTTGCAATGGCGGCATCGACATCACGGATGCGATAGACAGTCTTTTCCGGCTCCAGAATGCGGTAAAAAACCGAAGTGTCGATCTGAACCAGCACGTTGTCCTTGGTGATCGCATCCTGCGTCGCATTCGGCAACTGGCGTTCCAGAATAGAAATCTTGTGCCGTGCAACGTCCAGAAACGGCACGATAAAGTTGATCCCCGGCCCAAGCACCGAATGCAGCCGCCCGAACCGTTCGATCACGTATTTCTCGGATTGCGGCACAATCTTGATGCCTTTGAAGATGATGATGACGACAAATATCGCCGCCAGAACGTAGATGATGTTCTGCGTAATAAGGCCAATGATCAGTTCTTCGGTCATATGTGTCCCTCAGTTTTTGTATACCGTGGTATGCATTTGGTGATTGAGTCGCAAAATTTCAATACTGGTAGGAGGAGAGCGTCTGGTGGCGCAAGTCACCATTCCTGCGAATTGGCGTCTCCATAAAAGCCATGTGACCGTTTTGCATCCGGCCTTTGCCCGCCTTGGCGGGTGCCAAAAGGCGATTCGGATGCGAACCGCTTGCAATGCCGGGGCCAATCAGGCAAAGCCTGCCCGGTTCAGCGATCCGGGGCAAAAGACATGACCGAGCGTTTTTCATTCGACCTGCACGCCACCGACGGCAAGGCCCGTACCGGTGTGATCCACACACCACGCGGCGAGATCCGTACACCAGCCTTCATGCCGGTCGGCACGGCAGCGACGGTCAAGGCGATGATGCCGGAAAGCGTGCGTCAGACCGGGGCCGACATCCTGCTGGGCAATACCTATCACCTGATGCTGCGCCCCACGGCGGAACGCATTGACCGTCTGGGCGGCCTGCACAAGTTCATGAACTGGGAACGCCCCATCCTGACCGACTCGGGCGGGTTTCAGGTCATGTCGCTGGCCGGGCTGCGCAAGCTGACCGAACAGGGCGTGACCTTCAAATCCCATATCGACGGCTCGAAACACGAACTGACCCCGGAACGGTCGATGGAAATCCAGCGACTGTTGGGATCGGATATCGTCATGTGTTTCGACGAATGCCCGGCATTGCCTGCCGACCGCGACCGCATTGCCGGGTCGATGCGGCTTTCCATGCGCTGGGCGGACCGGTCGCGCGAGGCGTTCGGTGACCGCCCCGGCCATGCCCTCTTTGGCATCATGCAGGGCGGGTTGGAACAGGACCTGCGCGAGGAAAGCGCCGAGGCGCTGAAACGGATCGGGTTCGACGGCTATGCCGTCGGTGGTCTGGCCGTAGGCGAGGGGCAGCAGGCGATGTTTGACTGCCTTGATTACGCCCCCGGTTTCCTGCCTGCAGACAAGCCCCGCTATCTGATGGGGGTGGGCAAGCCCGACGACATTGTCGGCGCCGTGGCGCGCGGCATCGACATGATGGATTGCGTTCTGCCGTCCCGCTCGGGCCGTACCGGGCAGGTGTTCACCCGGCATGGCGTTCTCAACATCAAGAATGCCCGCCACATGGATGATCCCCGCCCGCTCGATGAAAACTGTTCCTGCCCCGCCTGCCGGAACTACTCCCGCGCTTACCTGCATCACGTGTTCCGCAGTCAGGAGATCATCAGCTCGATGCTGCTGACCTGGCACAACCTGCATTACTTCCAAGACATCATGCAGGGCATGCGAGACGCGATTGCGGCAGGCACGTTTGCGGCCTGGCAGGCGGGATTTCATTCCCAACGGGCACAGGGAGATATCGAGCCGCTGTGACCATTACGACGAACAGGCTAGCGAGAAAATAGCCCCTTTTTGGGCTTTGCGTTCAGGTCAACACCGCAATCTTCAAAAAAGGAGCGAACGTCAGCAGTCAACAACCCACGACCGCTGGCGTATTGGGGCAAATCAAAACCGCCGCCATAGTTGATCTCCACGACCACAGGGCCGGCATTCGTGATCGCGATGTCCGTTGATTGATACCGGATCGGCGCAAACAGTCGGGCGGCACGGTTATTGAATTCTATCAACTCTTTCCAGCAAGGCAGTTGTCGCCCAATAAGCCCCGGGATAGTGGGATGATCGTCCAGAAATTCGGTTTCCAGTCCACGCAGCGCGACTGTCCGAATTCGACCAGTGCCGACATCGACCTCGCAGGCAAGGTTGCCCGGCCTCCAGAAGGCATCCGCAATGTTATTCCCCTGGGGCATTTTGATGATGGCTATTGGGTTGTGGACACCTGAAGGTGATACGAGGTTTACCATCCGAACGGTTGCGAGAGCCGAGCAATAATCTGAAAAATCAGCATGATTTTTCAACTCCCGTTGAAGGACATACGCATTGTTGCCGACAAAGCTTTCAATGAATTCCGAATAGCTCATCGGGTCTTGACCGGTACAATGTATATGGTCGTGATCTGCATGTTCGATGCGGAACGCGCCGAAACTGACCATACCACCGACAACTTTTCCAAACAGCGTTTCGCTCGCGTGCTCCGACAACACGTTGCGCAATTCGTCGGCGGACGAAATCTTTTTTGTTTTCGGATAAATTCGGGAGGAAGAATCAAGCACAGCAATTGTTTCAGGAACTGGCACACCGCCCGCCGACAGTATGGTCGCTGCGAGGATCTTGTCTTCGGCTGCGCCTGCCCAGCTCTGATCATTGCATTTATGTGTGATCGGCCAATGCAAATCGTTGGAAATGAATCGCGAACGTTCTTCTTCAGAATACCTGTCCAAGTCGTATAAGCCGTTGCGGACATATTCTACGAGGTTGATGCGATTGGGCGATTTGGCGAGCTGTCGAAACTCGCGGTGGATTTTCAACGGAGAGCGTCCCGTTTTCCTTGCGGCATAGGTCAAAAGCTCTTTGTCACTGCTGTCCCGAGCCGAATAGTAGCTTTGTTTGTCCAATTCTGTTGCGGAAAGGGTGCTTTGCTGGTTCATGTTGCCTGCCTTTGTTTCCGAATCTGCTACAAACCGTTTTCCGCCAATATAGCCAGAGCGGATGGCCGAATTGTGGCAGCTCTCAGATGCGCGTTTCAGTGGACGCCAGGAAGTCTCAGGTAACGCGCCTTGTGAAAAAATCTGCCAGTTGGCGGGTATTGTGGCTTCGATGGCGTTTGCACTCTTGTGATCCCGGTCTCACGAAGGCAAGGTGAGGTCAAACACCAGGGCAGCGAGCTTGAAAAACATCAACCGCAGTACCAGATAAAAGCATCCAATGTGGAGACGGGCCAATGCCGCCGATTGCTGGGGCCGGGTCGTCTTGCCAAGAATAAGGATAGAGCATGCAAGAGCCTCTGAATTCCTCTTACCCCGTCCTGCCGCTGCGCGACATCGTGGTGTTTCCGCACATGATCGTGCCGCTTTTTGTCGGTCGCGACAAATCGGTCCGGGCGCTGGAAGAGGTGATGCAGGATGACAAACAGATCCTGCTGTCCAGCCAGATCGATCCCAGCGAGGACGATCCTGACACCGACGGCATCTATGATACCGGTGTGCTGGCCAATGTGCTGCAACTGCTGAAACTGCCCGACGGCACCGTCAAGGTTCTGGTCGAAGGGCAGGCACGGGTAAAGATCACCGAGTTCCTTGAAAACGAAAACTTTTTCGAGGCACGGGCTGAATATCTGACCGAAATCCCCGGCGATGTGACCACCACCCAGGCGCTGATCCGCACCGTCGCGGACGAGTTCGAGCGTTACGCCAAGGTGCGCAAGAACATCCCCGAAGAGGCGCTCTCGGCTGTGGGCGAGACCGCCGAGCCCGCCAAACTGGCCGATCTGGTCGCGGGCCACCTGGGCATCGAGGTCGAACAAAAGCAGGACCTGCTGGAAACGCTGTCGGTCAGCGAGCGGCTGGAAAAGGTCTATGGTCTGATGCAGGGCGAAATGTCGGTTCTGCAGGTCGAGAAAAAGATCAAGACCCGCGTCAAATCCCAGATGGAGAAGACCCAGCGCGAATACTATCTGAATGAGCAGATGAAGGCCATTCAGAAGGAACTGGGTGACGGCGAGGACGGCAGCAACGAAGTGGCCGAGCTTGAGGCGAAGATCGCCGAAACCAAGCTGTCCAAGGAGGCCCGCGAAAAGGCCGAGGGTGAGCTGAAGAAGCTCAAGAACATGAGCCCGATGTCGGCCGAGGCCACCGTCGTGCGCAACTATCTCGACTGGATCCTGTCGCTGCCCTGGGGCACCAAGTCGCGCGTCAAGAAAGACCTTGGCCGTGCGCAGGAAGTCCTGGATGCCGATCACTATGGCCTTGAGAAGGTCAAGGAACGGATCGTCGAGTACCTCGCCGTGCAGCAGCGCTCGAAGAAACTCAAGGGTCCGATCCTGTGTCTGGTCGGTCCTCCGGGCGTGGGCAAGACCTCGCTGGGCAAATCCGTCGCCAAGGCGACGGGGCGCGAGTTCATCCGCATCTCGCTGGGTGGGGTGCGCGACGAATCCGAGATCCGCGGTCACCGCCGCACCTATATCGGTTCGATGCCCGGCAAGATCATCCAGTCGCTGAAAAAGGCCAAAACCACGAACCCGCTCATCCTGCTCGACGAGATCGACAAGATGGGGCAGGACTTCCGTGGCGACCCGGCCTCGGCCATGCTCGAAGTGCTGGACCCGGAACAGAACAACACCTTCATGGATCACTATCTCGAGGTCGAATATGACCTGTCGAACGTGATGTTCCTGACCACGTCCAACAGCTACAACATGCCCGGGCCGCTTTTGGACCGGATGGAGATCATTCCGCTCGCCGGCTATACCGAGGATGAAAAGCGCGAAATCGCCAAACAGCACCTGATCTCGAAGCAGATCAAGAACCACGGGCTGAAAGCCAAGGAGTTCGAGCTGACAGACGAGGCGCTGACCGCGATCATCCGCACCTATACCCGCGAGGCGGGAGTGCGGAATCTGGAACGCGAGATTGCCAAGGTTGCGCGGAAATCGCTGACCAAGATCATCAAGAAAGAGGCCGACAGCGTCACCGTGACGCCCGACAACCTCAGCGACTTTCTTGGCGTGCCGAAATTCCGCTATGGCTTGGCCGAGCTTGAAGATCAGGTCGGTGTCGTCACCGGTCTGGCCTATACCTCGGTTGGTGGCGAGTTGCTGTCCATCGAGGCGCTGCGCCTGCCGGGCAAGGGCCGGATGAAGACCACCGGCAAGCTGGGCGACGTGATGAAGGAATCGATCGAGGCCGCGTCAAGCTATGTCCGGTCGATCTCGCCCAAGCTGGGCATCAAGCCGACGCAGTTCGACAAATGGGACATTCACGTACACGTGCCTGACGGTGCCACGCCCAAGGACGGCCCCAGCGCCGGTCTGGCGATGGTCACGGCCATCGTGTCGGTGCTGACCGGCATTCCGGTGCGCAAGGACATTGCCATGACCGGCGAGGTCACCCTGCGCGGCAATGCCAGTGCCATCGGAGGTCTCAAGGAAAAGCTGCTGGCGGCCCTGCGCGGCGGCGTCAAGACGGTGCTGATCCCGCAGGAAAACGAAAAAGACCTGCCCGAGATCCCAGATAACGTGAAGGACGGGTTGACCATCATCCCGGTCAGCCATGTGTCCGAGGTCCTGAAACATGCTCTGGTCAGCCAGCCCGATCCCATCGAATGGGACGAGGCGGCGGAAGAGGCGGCCGCGGCCGCAGCAAAAACGGCCAGCGAGTCGGGACCATCCGCAACCGCTCACTGAGCACGGGTGCAAAACTTTGAAAAGGCGGGCATCGCGGCCCGCCTTTTTTTGCTTCCACTTCAGGAATTTCTACATTCCCAACTCCCGCAGAAAGCTTCGCACCGCGACACCCGGCGCTGGCTGAAAAGTCGAAAGGTGTATCCGACGTATGCCCAGATCTACATTGGTGTTTAAATTATCTTACAGAATCAAGGAATTGCCGGTTGAAATATCGTGGCTTGGCCGCTGGCTTGCAATTTAGGAGGCACATTCAGGATTGGCCTCTTGCGAAGGTATGGAAGACGCTGTAATACCCGCGCCCATGGGTGATTAGCTCAGTGGTAGAGCGCTTCGTTCACATCGAAGATGTCAGGAGTTCAAATCTCTTATCACCCACCATCAAAACCTCGGTGAACAAGGGATTTCAGGTACGTGCGGAGTACCGAAGAGTCTCGACTTCAAAGTGACCCCGGCGCAGATAATGCGCCGGGGTTCGCTGTCTTACAGGCCAGGAAGCTTGTCCAGAACGCCGCGACGGCCAAAGGTGGTGCCGCGCGCATTGCCAAGGTTCATCCGCACGCCCACGCCGACATAGGCTTCGGTGCTGCTGAAACCGGATACTTCAAGGCGTCCGGTTCCCAACTCACCATAGAGCTCCGCACCCTCGTTGAAATGGTAGTTTGCACCAAATGAAAAGGTGCTGGCGTCAATAAGTCCGCCAAAATTGTCGATATAGTCATAGTTTGCCGAAAGTTCCCATTCTTCGGTCGCAAACCTGGCAACGGAGATGCCGAAAATGGTGCCGTCCGTACCCGCGAAATCACTCAGATCCTGACGGCCCAGATAGCCCTCGATGGCGACCGGGCCTGCGTCATATCCGACCTCGATGCCGTAGAAATCGATGTCCAAAGTACCCGCGCCGGTGACATCCAGCGAGTCCTGACCATAGAACGCACCCAGCGACAGATCTTCGCTGGCGTGGTAGTTCGCGTGAAGCGTAACGTTGGTGCCGGTTTCATCGATCTCGCGGAAGCTGTAGCCGCCAAGATCCAGCTGCAGGCTGAACTGGCGCGAAAAGGCAAGCTCACCCGAACCGTTGAGGTTGTATTTGCTGCCGAGATCATTGTCGGTAAAAGTCGAATACCCCAGGTCGATATACCCGCCGGTAACTTCCACCGCATGCGCGGCACTCGCCAAAAAACCGGCTGCGAAGGCACCGGAAACAATAATGTTTTTCAAGATTCTGCTCCTGATTTTTTTATGTGGTCCGGTCCGGAAATTGGCCGGCTCCACTGTCGCCGAAATATCTGCAACGTTCGCGCTCAGGTAGCGGGCGCGCGCAAAAGTTCAGCTCTGTTGCGCGGCGAGCACGATCCATCGGGGCAGCGGTTGTACAAAATGGAATATCGGGGGTTTTGATCTGTACATTTGGGACAACTCAACGAATTACGCGTCTTCGCAGATTGTCTGGTGGCCATCGAGGTCTGTCATCTGATTCCGGGGACACATCTTTTCGGGAAGGTGTTGGCACGGTGTCGTCACTCACTTCGAAGCGTCACAGGGTTGCGTCGAATGGGCGGTGTAAACATGCACCTCATAGCTAGAGCGTCACCTTGCAACAATCTGAAAATAAAAGAAAATATTTTGTTCTTCCGATGTAATGCGGGTCTTTCCCTCTGGTAGCGGGCGGGAATTTCTTGCCCCCGCTTGAAAAAAGTTGGAAACGCCGCTTGACGATGCACGGGCGTAGCCATAATACACCCCAACGTTCAGCAATGAACGGGCAGCGAGCGGTTGTAGCTCAGTTGGTTAGAGTACCGGCCTGTCACGCCGGGGGTCGCGGGTTCGAGCCCCGTCAACCGCGCCACCGCTGTCCAGCCCAGGATCCGGGCCAATGGGTTCAAGACATATGCGCGGTTGTAGCTCAGTTGGTTAGAGTACCGGCCTGTCACGCCGGGGGTCGCGGGTTCGAGCCCCGTCAACCGCGCCAATTCTTTCCCCTTAAGTAGCGCCAGAGTTGTGTTAGGATTTCTTTTACGTACCGAGCGTGAGGGAGAATGAGATGGCAATAAAGGTAAAGACCAAACTGCCGAAACCGTCCAAGAAAATGCTGACCGTGTCCGGCGTCGATTTTGAAGCGTTATCGACCATTCTGGACAAACGGCCAACCTGGGGCAGCTATAATGCCAACCCGAGCCTCATCCCAAAATACGACAAGTCCAAGAAGGTGACCGAGATCACCTTTTCCTTAAAGCCAGAGATGACGCTTTTGAAGTGGAAGGAGCAGTCGAAAAGCACCAAGGACCGGCAGGCCGAGTGGAACCGGATGGTCAAGGCTTTGGAAAAATATCTGGGAAAGTTGCACGCACTGGCACTGGAAGCCGCGGCCAAATCCATCAAGGAACTCGAAGGAATGGATCTGGACAAGTCAAGCTTCACCTCAGCGGCGAAAAAGATCAAGGAAGGCATAAAGAAAGCCTCACAGGACTATGACGACAAACAGTTGGGTGGCTACAAGCAAGGCGTTGAACTGAAAGACGTACCGCCCGATCCGGCAGAAGTGAAACGGTCGATCTCCAGCCCCAAGCTGGTCACATATTCCGTCGTTGGGAACACCATTCAGCAGGTGTTCGATAACCTCAACAAGCGCCAGTTCTGGGGGCGCTACCGTTCGAACGCATCGATGAGCGCCTCTTTTCAATTGGATGGCCATATCAAGACTATAACAATCACTGCCAAGCCGATCATTACCATGCCCAAGTGGAAAAACTACTCGAAGGGAAACAAGGGTCAAAAGGGCAGCTGGGACACGATGTGGAAAAAGCTGAAGGCCCACGAGGACAATCACCACAAGATTTTCAACGAATGTGTGGATGCCTTTGAAGCTGACCTGACCGAGGAAAACGTCAAAAAGGCAGACTTGCCTACCCATTGGAAAGACGAAACGCAAGGATGGCAGGACAAGCAGGACGCCTATGATTCACCTGGCCAATCGGATCACGGCAAGAACGAAGGCGTGGTGCTGGATATGTCCCACGACCCCTGACAATGAGGCGGGCACCGGCCAGAAAGCGGCCGGTGCCGACCGCGCGCTAGTTCAACGCATCCAGAATCCGCGCCCACGAACGGATGCCTTTGTGGAAGCTTTTGACATCGTACTTTTCATTCGGAGAATGTATGGCATCATCGTCGTTGGCATAGCCGACCAGCATCGAATCCAGCCCCAGAATGGATTTGAAGAACCCGACAACGGGAATCGATCCGCCCATGCCGGTAAAGACGGCCTCGCGGTCCCATTCATCCGACAGCGCGCCTCGTGCGGCTTCGAATTCGGGGCGGGTGATATTCATGACCGAAGCGCGTGAACCTTCCAGATCGTTGTCCCAAACGATCTTGGCATCTGGCGACAGGCGATCCTGAACGTGTTTGCGGATCTTGTCGCGCAGGGCGTCGGGATCCATGTCGCCGACCAAGCGGCAGGTGATCTTGCAATGTGCTTCGGACGGGATCACGGTTTTGGAGCCAGCTCCGTTGTAACCGCCCCACAAGCCATTGACCTCGAGCGTCGGACGCGCCCATTGCTGTTCCAGTGTCGAGTACCGTTTCTCGCCGTGGGCTTGCGAATAGCCGACGGAATTGAGGTATTCCGCCTCGTCGAAACCGCAACCTTCCCATTGGCGCAACTGGTCGGCGGGCACTTCATGCACGCCTTCATAGAACCCTTCGACAGCCACGCGCCCGGTTTCCTCGTCATAAAATGACGAAACGATCCGCGAGAGTTCGCGCAGCGGGTTCAGGCCCGGCCCGCCATAGTGGCCGGAATGCAGATCGATACGGGGTCCGACAATGGTAAACTCATCCTTGAGCATGCCGCGCAGTTGCGATGCGATCGAGGGCACGCCACGGGACACCATCGAAGTGTCGCAAACCAGCGCCAGATCGGCCTGGAGCTCTGCGGCGTTTTCCTGAAGGAACGGGATAAGAGAAGGTGAACCGGATTCCTCTTCGCCTTCAAAGAAAAAGGTGATGCGGCAGGGCAGTTTGCCGTGAACGGCCTTCCATGCACGACAGGCTTCGACAAAAGTCATGAGCTGGCCTTTGTCATCTGATGAGCCGCGCCCGCGAATGACCTGCCCATGGTCGGTCTCTTCGAGGGCAGGGTCGAACGGATCGCGCTTCCACAAATTCAGCGGGTCAACGGGCTGCACATCGTAGTGACCATAAAACAGCACGTGCGGCGCGGAGCTGTCTTCTCCAACGCGACCAACGACCATCGGATGGCCCGGTGTCATGCGCTTTTGCGCGGCGATGCCGATGGAGTTGAGATCGGCAACCAACCAATCAGCCGCCTTTTCGCATTGCTCCTTGTAAGCCGGGTCGGTCGAAATCGACGGAATGCGCAGCAGTTCCATCAACCGGTCAATGGCAGCAGGCAGATCGGAATCGATCCGGTTGAGTACGGGGTCTAGCGACATGGAAAGCTCCTGAGTGATCAATTTTCGGGGAGCCTAGCACCGGCGGCAGGACAGTCCAGTGCAAGGGTGCGAGAAATCATGTACTATGATGGAATCCGGGCGCTGCCACGCGGCTGCGTCGTTTCCTCGCGCCGGTGCGCCGGAACTTTGCTTGTTTGAGCGGTCTTAAAAATATATTTGATGCAAATCAAAGCTGCGTCGTCTTGCCGGACTATAGGCAGTTGATCTGAAGGTACATGAAAGATATTCATTCATGAACGTGAATTTGTTGGCGTTGGTGGATGGCTCCGGAAGCTTGAAATGGGGAAAGCGGACGGATGATGAAGGAGACACCGGTGGACTATACTGCTCAGCTCGATTCCGCGATTGCCAAGCTGCATGAAGAGGGCCGTTACCGGACCTTTATCGATATCGAACGTCGCAAGGGGCAATTCCCGCATGCGGTCTGGACACGTCCCGATGGCAGCCAGCAGGACATTACGGTCTGGTGTGGCAACGACTATCTGGGCATGGGACAGCACCCGGTTGTTCTGGCCGCCATGCACGAGGCCATCGACGCCACCGGGGCAGGGTCGGGCGGCACCCGCAACATTTCGGGCACTACCGTTTATCACAAGCGCCTTGAAGCCGAACTGGCCGATCTGCATGGCAAGGAAGCGGCGCTTTTGTTTACCTCTGCCTATATTGCCAATGACGCAACGCTTTCGACGCTGCCCAAGCTGTTTCCAGGCCTGATCATCTATTCCGACGCGCTCAACCATGCCTCGATGATCGAAGGCGTGCGCCGGAATGGCGGGGCCAAGCGTATCTTCCGCCACAATGACGTCGCTCATCTGCGCGAACTGCTCGAAACTGACGATCCGGCCGCTCCCAAGCTGATCGCCTTTGAATCGGTCTATTCGATGGACGGTGATTTTGGCCCAATCGAAGAGATTTGTGATCTGGCCGACGAATTCGGCGCGCTGACCTATATCGACGAAGTGCACGCGGTCGGCATGTACGGTCCCCGCGGTGGCGGCGTGACCGAACGGGACAGGTTAGCGCATAGGATCGACATCATCAACGGCACGCTCGCCAAAGCCTACGGCGTGATGGGCGGCTATATCGCGGCCAGCGCCAAAATGTGCGACGCGATCCGGTCTTACGCGCCCGGCTTCATCTTCACCACGTCACTGCCGCCCGCAGTAGCGGCCGGAGCGGCTGCGTCGGTTGCGTTCCTCAAGCAGGCGCCGGAATTGCGTGAACAACACCAGACGCAGGCCGGCGTTCTCAAGCTGCGCCTCAAGGGGATGGGTTTACCGCTTATCGACCATGGCAGCCACATTGTACCCGTAATTGTCGGCGATCCTGTCCATACCAAGAAATTGAGCGATATGTTGTTGAACAACTACGGCATCTACGTTCAGCCGATCAATTTCCCGACCGTCCCGCGTGGAACCGAGCGTTTGCGCTTTACTCCATCACCAGTGCATGGGCCCAAAGAAATGAACCGTTTGGTTCAAGCTTTGGACGAACTTTGGTCACATTGTGCGCTAAATCGCGCCGAACTTGCCGGATAAGGTGAGGCCAAGGTGTGCAACTCGTTTGCAGCGTGTTAGTCTTACGGTAACAAAAGCACGAGCGAATCGTTATGGGGACGATTGACAGCTACGTGTAAGAATCGCGGCAGGCAACATGGGGCGGCAGGAATGATTGGGCGCAGCAATCAGCGCGACTCCGGAGAAGTTGATATCGGCAGACCCAAAGGGTTTGACGACTTCGAGCTACGACTTGGCGATGTGATGCGCGGTGAGCGCGCGACAATGGGCAAGTCGTTGCTGGATGTTCAGCGTGAGTTGCGGATTAAGGCGAACTATATAGCTGCCATCGAAAATGCTGAACCCGAAGCATTCGACACGCCCGGCTTTATCGCCGGGTATGTGCGTTCTTACGCCCGCTATCTGGGCATGAACCCGGATGAAACATTTGCCACATTCTGCGAGGAAAGCGGGTTCGAAGTTGCCCATGGCATGTCCGCCGAGGCGTCGGTGGTCAAGAAATCAACAGGCGCTTTGCCCGCGCGTGGCCCGATGGGGCGAGATCCCTTCATTTCCCCCAATACACCTTTCGTTCCGGGCAAGGATTCCTTCTTGAGCCATGTGGAGCCGCGCGCTTTGGGCTCGCTCTTTGTGCTGGTGGCGATGATCGTCGGTATCGGATATGGCGGTTGGACCGTACTTAAGGAAGTTCAGCAGGTCCAGGTCGCCCCGGTCGAACAAGCACCGCTCGTGCTGACCGATCTCGATCCGCTGCAAGAGGCGCGCAACCGTGAATCGGTCACGGAAACGGCTGGGATAACAAAGCCCTCCGCCGATGCGCTTGACCGCCTGTACCGGCCTCAGGCGCTGGACGTGCCGGTACTCGTGGCCCGTGACGCGCCGATTTCGACCCTTGATCCCAGAACCGTCGGATCCTTTAGAACACCGGAGCTTCCGGAAGTGCAGGTCACGGAATTGCAGCGGGCAGCGCCGCATCCAATCACGCCCCAGGTTCTGGAAGAAGCTGCGCCATCGCTGACGATGGTTGCGGTGCGCCCGTCGTGGGTGCGGGTGACAGCGGCAGATGGGTCGACGATCTTTGAGAAGATCATGGAGTCGGGCGAAACCTATGAGGTGCCGCTGACCGAAGAACCGCCGACGCTTCGTGCAGGCGAAAGCGGCGCGATTTATTTCGCCACGAATGGTGAGCATTTCGGGCCTGTAGGCGAACGTGGAATCGTGACCAAGAACGTACCGCTGTCAATCGGTGCTGTAACGGAACGCTATCAGGTCGCCGATCTTGGGCAGGACGACGATTTGGCCCGCATGGTTGCCGCGGCCCAGATCCAGATCGCTGAACAACCGGTCGAGGCGCCCAGCGAGTAATCCGACCATTGCAGGCACCGGGCGTCCGGCCTATGTATCTGCCACAACCGGAGCAGATGCGGACCAGACCTCATGTCGCTGAATCATGTGCGCCCGTGGCGCAATATCTATCGCCGCAAATCCCGTCAGATCATGGTCGGAAACGTCCCCGTTGGAGGGGATGCGCCAATTGCGGTGCAGACCATGACGAATACGCTGACAACTGACGTGGCCGCGACAGTGGCGCAGGTTCAGGCAGCAGCCGAAGCAGGCGCGGATATCGTTCGGGTGTCGGTGCCGGACGAAGCCTCGTCCAAGGCGCTGAAAGACATTGTGCGCGAAAGTCCGGTTCCCATCGTGGCGGATATTCACTTTCATTACAGGCGTGGCATCGAAGCAGCCGAGGCGGGCGCGGCCTGCCTCAGGATCAATCCCGGCAATATTGGCTCTCCCGACCGCGTACGCGAAGTCATCAAAGCGGCGCGCGACCATGACTGTTCGATCCGTATCGGGGTCAATGCGGGCAGTCTGGAAAAGCACCTGCTTGAGAAATACGGCGAACCGTGCCCCGAAGCGATGGTCGAAAGCGGGTTGGAACATATTCGCATCCTGCAGGACAACGACTTTCACAATTTCAAGATCAGTGTGAAGGCCAGTGACGTGTTCCTCTCTGCCGCCGCGTATCAGGGCATTGCCGAAGCGACCGACGCCCCGATCCATCTGGGTATCACCGAAGCGGGCGGGTTGGTTTCAGGCACAATCAAATCCGCAATCGGCCTGGGCAACCTGTTGTGGATGGGCATTGGCGATACCATCCGTGTCAGCCTGTCCGCAGATCCTGTGGAAGAGGTCAAGGTCGGCTTTGAGATTCTGAAATCTCTGGGCCTGCGCCACCGGGGCGTCAACATCATCTCTTGTCCCTCTTGCGCCCGCCAGGGGTTCGACGTGATCAAAACGGTTGAGACGCTGGAAAAGAGGCTGGAACACATCAAGACGCCGATGAGCCTGTCGATCATTGGTTGTGTTGTGAACGGGCCGGGCGAAGCGCTGATGACAGACGTGGGCTTTACCGGTGGCGGTGCTGGATCCGGCATGGTTTATCTCGCCGGAAAAGCCAGCCACAAGATGTCGAACGACCAGATGGTCGATCACATCGTCGAAGAGGTCGAGAAAAAGGCGGCGGAGCTGGAAGGCTTGAAGGACGCCGCAGAATAGGAAAAAGCCCCCAACGCAGCGCATTGGAGGCTTTTGTCGAAGCTGCGCGTCAAGCTCAGCTTCTTTGACCGCGGATGTCTTCGACGATCAGTTCCATTTGCTCGGCGGGCACATAGCCGCGCAGCATTTCGGATTCCAGAACAAAGGTCGGCGTGCCGGAAATTTTCAGCCGCTGCGCCAATGCGCGGGTCTGCGCAATTTCGCGGGTCACATCGTCGCTGTCCATATGTGCGATGATGGTTTCGGTTTCCAGGCCAAGCCCGTCCGAGATGCGACGCAATGTGACTTCGGTCACATCTCCGCCGAACTCAATCAGGGCGTCATGGACCTGTTTGTATGCTTCGTTCCCAGCGGTCTGTTTGGTAGCGACCGCAAAGCGCGAAGACAATACAGATGCCTCTCCCAGAATTGGGAACTCTTTGATGATCAAACGGATGTTGCCGTCTTGTTTCAGAAGTTTGGCGACCTCGGGAACGGCTTTGCGGCAATAGCCGCAACGGTAATCCATGAACTCGACGAGGGTGATGTCGCCTTCGGGGTTACCACCGACCCAGCTGTAACCGTCGTCGAACAGCGCATCGGCATTGGTGGCAACCAGTTCAAGATCGGCTTGCGCTTCGGCAACGGCCTGCCTTTCCTCAAGGATGTTGATCGCCTCGAGAATTACCTCGGGATTATCCAGCAGATACTCGCGTACCTGGGCACCAAAGGCGGCCTTTTCGTCGTCGGTCATGTCGCTCAGGTCCGTAGCCTGCGCAGGACCGGAAATCAGTGTCAGGCCCAAAAGGGCCGGGGCGGCAAATCGGAGCATTATCTTTTCCTTTTCCGTGCTCGTTCCGATGCAATTAGTACGTCTTGTGCGCGCTGCCAGCCCGGCGAGCCTTCGGGCAACTGTCCGACAGCACGTTTGGCATGAATTCCTGCGTCTTCCAATCGGCCTTGCAGAGCAAAGCGTTCCGCAGTGACCATAGAGGCCATGCCGTTTTCGCCCGCTTTGGCATAAGCCATCGCCAAATCGTGCATCATTCGGATATTACGGTAGTCCCGTGCTCGGGCCTTTTCCAGTGTCTCCAATGCAGATTTGGTCTGACCCGCGCCCAAAAGGGCACGCCCGTATCCCGCCAGGATCAGCGCATCATTGGGGGCAAAATCGACCGCTTTCCCGTATTCTGCCACGGCGTGTTGCAGCTCGCGGTTCTCCAGCAGGATCTGCCCCTTGAGCTCATGATAGAACGGATCGTCCGGCCGTATTGTCAAAGCGCCGTCGATGGCCGCAATCGCGTTGGGAAGGTCGCGGTTGAGATGGTAGGCCACGGCCTCGCGCATCAGCCGGATGTCACGGTGTTGTTCTTCACGCGCGCGGCGCAGGGTCCAGGAAGAGGAACGGGTGAAAGCCGACACCTTGCCCTTGATCCGGGCAAACCAATAGTCGGCAATTGGATTGGGGCTGGATTTGTCGCCGTAGGCGGCCAGAAAATCCTCGGCCGCGCGGAGCCTGTCTCGGCTCAACGGGTGAGAGCGCATATAGGGGTCTTGCAGCGCCGGTGACAGCAACTCCTGACCCGCAAAAGCGCGATGCAGATCGACCAGGCCCTTGGGCGACACATCTGACCATTGCAGAAAGCTGGCCGCGGAACGGTCGGCCGAGGCCTCTTCAGCGCGTGTATGGCTTAGAAAACCGCGCAATGCAGAGGCTGAAGTGCCAGCGGCAATACCACCGGCCGCTTCGCCAGCTCCGGCGGCGGCGGCGATCAAGGCAAGTGCGGTGCCAAGCGTCGCAACACGTTGCGCGCTTTCCAGATTGGCGGTGCGGCGGGCCAGATGACCATTGGTTATGTGGGCGGCCTCGTGCGCGATAACGGCCTGAAGCATTTCGGGCGTATCAACTTTCAGAATCAGGCCATAGTTCAAAAAGATCGTGTTGTAGTCGATGACGAAAGCGTTGAAACTGTCGTCGTCGACCAGCAACACCCTCACGCGGTTGGTGTTCAACCCCGCCGCGCGCAGGATCGGAAACGCCAGTTCGCGCAGGCCATGTTCGATATCCGGATCGCGCAAAAGACCGACCGCATATACCGGTGCGGCCGTCACAACCCAAAGGACAGCCGTCAAAAACAAGGCCGGGATTGACGCCAGCCGGGATACGCGGTCAAAAGCCATGCTCGCAACATGGGAGATGGGCATGCGAAACTCAAGCCGATCCGAGGTTGATCCTTTTATCGTGATGGACGTGATGGAGGCCGCCCGCAAAGCCGAAGAGGCCGGTCGCCGCATCATCCACATGGAGGTCGGCCAACCCGGGACCGGCGCGCCGAAAGGCGCCATCGAAGCGCTTGGGGCTTCGATGCACGATGAGCCATTGGGTTATACCGTGTCACTGGGAATACCCGCCCTGCGCCAGCGCATCTCACGTCTTTACGGCGACTGGTACAATGTCGATCTGAATCCCGACCGCGTGGTTATCACGCCGGGATCTTCGGGCGGGTTCCTGCTGGCTTTTACGGCGTTGTTCGATACCGGGGATCGCGTGGGCATCGGTGCACCGGGATACCCTTCATACCGTCAGATCCTCAAGGCTCTGGGTTTGGTGCCAGTCGATATTCAGACGGCCGCAGAAAACCGCCTGCAACCTGTACCCGTTGATCTGGCGGGGCTGGAACTGGCCGGGCTGATGGTGGCATCACCCGCAAACCCAACCGGTACTATGCTGGATCGAAATGCGATGGGCGCCCTGATTGATGCGGCCCGGGGGCAGGAGGCTTCGTTCATCAGCGACGAAATTTATCATGGGCTCGAATATGAAGCGAAGGCGGTCACGGCGCTGGAACTGACCGACGAGTGCTATGTGATCAACTCGTTCTCGAAATACTTCTCGATGACGGGCTGGCGGGTCGGCTGGATGGTGGTGCCCGAGGATCAGGTGCGCATTGTGGAACGCATTGCCCAAAACCTGTTCATCTGTGCCCCGCACGCAAGTCAGGTTGCCGCCCTGGCCGCAATGGAATGCGACGACGAATTGCAGGCCAATCTGAGTGTTTATCGCGTAAATCGCGACTTGATGCTGCAGGGCCTGCCCAAAGCCGGGTTCACCAATATCGCGCCGCCGGATGGGGCTTTTTACGTGTATGCGGATGTTTCAGAGCTGACCAACGACAGCCGGGCCTTTGCCGCCGAGATATTAGATAAGGCGGGGGTCGCCGTCACACCCGGCCTAGATTTCGATCCGGTGCGAGGACATACCACATTGCGGTTCTCCTATGCCCGCTCGACAGCGAATATTGAAGAGGGGCTGGAACGACTCAAAACATTCATGCAGTCGCGAACCTGAACAGGTCAAGGCCGTTCACAAATCGATCGGCTTGATATAGGGTCCGCGCGAACGATCTCGGGGATACACTGAGGCAATGAGCAGGATCGCCACTCTTTTTGCGCTCGTCTGGGTGCTGGTTTCCGGTGCGCAGGCACAGGAATTTGGCGGTCTCGCGCGGGTCGTCCCCGAAGACAGTCAAATAACCAGCCTGGGCAACAAGGGCGTGTCGCTTCAATTGGCGCTGAGCCAGGGCGTGCCTTATCGCCTGTTCACGCTTGATGCGCCTCGCCGGCTGGTGCTGGACTTTCAGGAAGTTGATTGGACCGGTTTTAAAGGCGACAGGTTTTCACGCACCGATCGGGTGGGCGCGGTGTTATTCGGCACCTACGTGCCGGGCATGTCCCGCATGGTGGTGGAACTTGCGTCTCCCATGACCGTTGATCGGGCCGAATTGCAGGTCGACCCGGTGAGCGGTGGAGCGGTTCTGGAACTGGCCCTGCTCCCCGCGACCGAACCGGAGTTTGCCAAATCTACCGGTGCGCCACAGGATCGTCGCTGGGATGTCCCACCGCCAGAAAACCTGGACAGACCCGCGCCACGCGGACCGGATGCACCCCTGCGTGTGATGCTGGACCCGGGGCATGGCGGAATCGATCCGGGGGCCGAGACGGAACGCACGAACGAAAAGACCCTGATGCTCACCTTCGCGCGCGAACTGCGCGAATTGCTGATGCGCATGGAGGGGTTCGAGGTGATGTTGACGCGTGAAACCGATCACTTCGTTTCGCTTGAGCGGCGGATCACGCTGGCTCACCAGTTCGGCGCGGATGTGTTCATTTCACTGCATGCGGATGCCCTTGCCGAAGGACGGGCGCATGGAGCGACGGTTTATACCCTGTCGGATGAAGCCTCTGACGTCGCCAGCGCCAAGCTGGCGGAAAGGCATGACAGGGGCGACCTTCTGTCTGGCATCGATCTGAGCGATACCGACGATCAAGTGACCAATGTTCTGTTGCAGCTGGCCCGTCAGGAAACGCAGCCGCGAACCGAGACTTTGGCACGGGTTCTGGCAGACAGCATGGCGCAACAGGGCGGACCAATGAACAACAGGCCGCTGCGCGAGGCGTCGTTTTCGGTGCTCAAGGCCGCAGATATTCCGTCGGTTTTGATCGAACTGGGCTTCTTGTCGAGCCCGCGCGACCTCAAGAACATCTCGAACCCGGCTTGGCGTGCAACGATCGCCAAGGGCATTGTTTCCGGATTGGAGAGCTGGCGACGGACGGATACGGCAAACCGGGCCTTGGTACGCCGTTGACCTCTGGCCAAATCGCGGGTCGTGGCGTAATGCGGCCAAAATGCGCCATGTGTTTTGACCCAGCGACGGCGCGTGACTATATAGGCATCACCGCGGAATAAAGGCATCAACGTGATCCGGTTCGTACTCTCCTTCTTCGGGGCCATTTTCAGCCTCGTAACCCTTGGTATCTTCATGGCCGCCCTGACCATCGGAGGGGTGTTCTGGATGTATGGCCGCGACCTGCCCAGCCACGAGTCGCTGGCGCAGTACAAACCACCGACGATCAGCCGGATTTACTCGGGCGAAGGGCACCTGATCGACGAATTCGCACAGGAACGCCGCCTGTTCACGCCCTCCGAAGAGATCCCTGAACTCGTCAAGCAGGCATTCATTTCGGCTGAAGACAAGAATTTCTATGCACATCAGGGTTATGACATTCGCGGCATCGTTGCTGCGGGCGTCGAAGCGGTACGTTCCAAGGGCGAAAACGTGCGGGGTGCATCGACCATTACTCAGCAGGTGATGAAGAACTTTCTGTTGTCCGGCGACAGGCGCGCCGAACGTAAGATCAAGGAAATCATCCTTGCCACCCGCCTCGAAGAGACACTGAACAAAGAGCAGATACTAGAATTGTATCTGAACGAGATTTTCCTCGGCCAAAACTCCTATGGTGTCACGGCCGCAGCTCAGACTTATTTCAACAAGACGCTGCAGGAACTGACACCGCATGAGGCCGCAACGCTGGCATCGATGCCCAAAGCGCCTTCGGACTACCACCCCGTACGCCAAAAGGAGCGATTGCTGGCCCGGCGCAACTATGTGCTGCGAGAAATGCAGGAGAATGGTTTCATCGACAAGGCAACTTACGAGACCGAAGTCGAACAGCCCCTGCGTTCGGTGCAGAATGGCGATTTTGACAGTTTCCGCACCGCTTTGCCGCCGCGCGACTATTTCACCGACGAGATTCGCCGCCAATTGAGCGAGAATTTTGGTGAGGGTGAGTTTTTTACCGGCGGTTTCAGCGTGCGCGCCTCGATCGATGAGGAAATGCAGGTCGAAGCCGCGCGCGCCCTGCGCGAGGCGTTGGAAAAATATGACCGCTCGCGCGGTCGCTGGCGCGGAACTGACGTAACCCTGACCGAAGAACAGATGACCAGCGAGGAAAGCTGGCGTGCCGCGCTAGCTCTGACCGAGGTGCCACGCGATGTGATCCTGCCGACGCAGTGGTTTCCCGCTGTCGTGCTGGAGGTCTCGTCCGAGAAACTGACCGTCGGAATTGAGGGCGGACCCGCGGACGGTACTGTTCCACGTTCGGATATCAAATGGATGCAAGGGGATTTCGCCAAGAATTTCAAGCGCGGCGATGTGATTCTGGTTCTTCGAGGTGAAGACAGCCAATGGTCGGTGCGCCAGGTCCCCGAAGTGCAGGGCGGCTTTGTGGCGATGGACGTGAACTCGGGCCGTGTTCTGGCGATGCAGGGTGGGTTCAGCTATCAGGATTCGGTGTTCAACCGTGCCACGCAGGCATTGCGACAGCCGGGGTCGAGCTTCAAGCCCTTCGTCTATGCGGCGGCGCTGGACAGTGGATACAGCCCCGCGACCATCGTCGTGGATGCGCCCATCGAAGTGAACACGCCTCAAGGTTTGTGGCGCCCCAAGAATTCGTCGAACAAATTTTATGGGCCAACGCCTTTGCGGACGGGGATCGAACAGTCACGTAACCTGATGACCATCCGACTGGCGCAGGAAGTGTCGATGCCGGTGGTGGCAGGCTATGCCGAACGGTTCGGCGTGTACGATCACATGGGGCCTTACCTGGCCAATTCGCTGGGGTCCCAGGAAACCACGCTTTACCAGATGGTGTCGGCCTATGCGATGTTTGCCAATGGCGGCGAGCGGGTACAGCCAACACTGGTCGACCGCATTCAGGACCGGTTCGGCAAGACGATCTATCGCCATGACAAGCGGGATTGTGTGGATTGCAATTCAGACCGGATCGCCCGCGATGCATCGCCCCGGATCGTGACCAACCGCGAACGCGTGATGGACCCGATCACCGCCTATCAGTTGACCTCGATGATGCGGGGTGTTGTCGAACGCGGGACTGCTGCGGGGGCGGTGAACCTGCCGGTTCCCACCGCTGGCAAAACCGGAACGACCAACGATGCCAAGGACGTGTGGTTCATTGGCTTCACCTCAAACATCGTCGCGGGCTGTTATATCGGTTATGACCAGCCGCGCCCGATGGGCCGTGCGGCTTACGGATCGTCGATGTGTGGCCCCGTCTTCCAGAGCTTTATGGAAAAGGCCGTGGCAAAGTTCGGTGGCGGACCGTTCGATGTACCGCCCGGCGGGCATTTCATCAAGATCGACCGTTTCACCGGTGCGCGCCTGCCGGATGATGCAACCGGGCAATATGTCGTGGCCGAGTATTTCCGGGACGGTGTCGACCCGATCTTTGGCCTGACCTTTGACGGCGGTTTCGCGATGGGTTCCGACCTGCCGCTGTTTGAAGAGGTCCAGCAGGCCGGTCAACAGGTGCGAACCTCGACCGGTCAGACCACCACGGTCGGACCCAAGGCGAATTTCGGCACGGTCAGTTCCGGCGGCCTTTACTGACCGCTTGCCCAGAGTTTGGGGCTGGTCTATCAGAACCCCTCAGTTGACCCGAATTTTGCAGGACTCATCATGCGCGCCGAAATACAAAACATCGTGGCGGATATCCAAAAGTCGCTCGAGCTTCTGGCTCAGCGAATGGACTATGAAACCGCGCCGTATCGGCTGGAAGAGTTCAACGCCCGTGTTGAAGACCCCAACCTGTGGGACAACCCCGAGAACGCGCAAAAACTGATGCGTGACCGGCAGGTTCTGGTAGATGCCATCGAAACCTATGAGTCGATCAAGACGGACCTCAACGACAATGTCGAACTGATCGAGTTGGGCGAGATGGAAGAGGATCAGGAAGTTGTCACCGATGCCGAAAACGCGCTGAAGTCGCTCAAGGGGAAGGCAGCGAAAAAAGAACTCGAAGCACTGTTGAACGGCGAGGCCGACGGCAACGACACGTTCCTTGAAATCAACGCCGGCGCAGGCGGCACCGAAAGCTGCGACTGGGCGTCGATGCTGGCACGGATGTATGTCCGCTGGGCCGAAAAAAAGGGGTACGACGTCGAGCTGCAGTCGGAAACACCCGGCGAAGAGGCCGGGATCAAATCCGTTGCCTACAAGATTTCCGGCCATAACGCCTATGGCTGGCTGAAATCGGAAAGCGGTGTGCATCGTCTGGTTCGAATTTCGCCCTTCGATGCGGCTGCCAAGCGGCATACTTCGTTCAGTTCGGTCTGGGTTTATCCGGTGGTCGACGACAATATCGAGATCGAGGTCAACCCGTCGGATATTCGCGTCGACACCTACCGGTCGTCCGGGGCAGGTGGCCAGCACGTCAATACCACCGACTCGGCGGTTCGGATCACTCACATTCCGACGGGGATCGTCGTGACCAGTTCGGAGAAGTCCCAGCACCAGAACCGGGATATCGCCATGAAGGCTCTGAAATCGCGCCTGTACCAGCAGGAGCTTGACCGCCGCAACGCCGAGATCAACGCAGCGCATGAGGCCAAGGGTGACGCAGGCTGGGGCAACCAGATCCGGTCCTACGTTTTGCAACCCTATCAGATGGTCAAGGATCTGCGCACAAATCACGAGACTTCGGACACCAAGGGTGTGCTCGATGGGGATCTTGATGGATTCATGGCGGCAACACTGGCGTTGAATGTATCAGGCAAAAGCCGGTCGGACGCACGGACGAAAGACTGATCCCCAAAAGATACATTCAAACAGTGGGTTTAAAAGAAATCGGACCGCGTCTAGGGTAGGCTCAACCATCAGATGTGAGCGCCTATGGACCTGATCCGATCTTCCGCGACCGAGCTGCTTTCCGCCATTTCCGAAGGCCACCTTTCGGCGGCGGAACTGATGCGTGCAACACTCGACCGGATCGAAACCGTCAACGACAAGGTCAACGCAATTGTCGCGCTGCGCGACAAGGACGAGTTGATGGCCGAGGCCGAGGCGCTGGATGCGGGTCCACGCCGCGGCGCGCTGCACGGGCTGCCGATTGCGGTAAAGGATCTGGTAAATGTGGCCGGTGTGGCGTCGACGCAAGGATCTCCGATCTTCAAGGACCATATCCCGAAATCAGATGACCTGATTGCCGCGCGGATGCGAGCGGCGGGGGCGATCTTGATCGGGAAAACCAATGTGCCTGAATTTGGTTTGGGGTCTCATACCTTCAACCCGGTCTATGGCGCGACCCGCAATCCCTATAATCCGGACTTGTCCTGCGGCGGCTCTTCCGGTGGTGCGGCTGTTGCATTGTCAACAGGGATTGTAGCCCTTGCCGACGGTTCGGATATGATGGGCAGCTTGCGCAACCCGGCTGCGTGGAGCAACGTTTACGGGTTCCGCCCCAGTTGGGGGCGGGTGCCGTCTGAGCCAATTGGAGACACGTTCCTGCATCAGCTTTCCACGCTGGGGCCAATGGCGCGCAGCCCCGAGGATATCGGGTTACTGCTCGACGTGATCTCTGGCCCCGACCCGCGTCAGCCACACCCCTTTGCCAGCGCTCCGGTGTCACCGGTCAGACCAGGTGAAGCGGATGGTCTGCGAATCGGGTGGCTGGGCGACTGGGACGGGGCCTTCCCGATGGATGACGGCATCATGGCGCTTTGCGAAAGCGCACTGGAAGTGTTCCGGGCTATCGGGCGCTCGGTCGAGCCGGTGTCCCCGCCATTCGACGCCGAACAGATCTGGGACAGCTGGATCACCTTGCGCTCGTGGAGCGTCGCGGCAGGTCTCGCCCCGCTGGATGAAAAAAAGGCAATGCTCAAAGACAGCGCCCGCTGGGAAATGGATCGCGGACTGGCGATGACCGCGATGGAGGTGCATCGTGCCAGCACCATCCGGTCGGCGTGGTTCCGGCGCGCAGCCGCACTGTTCGAGGAATATGACGCGCTGGTGTTGCCCTCCGCACAGGTCTGGCCGTTCAATGTCAACCTACCGTATCCCGGTGAGATTGCGGGCCGCGCTATGGACACATACCACCGCTGGATGCAGGTCGTTACTCCGGTCAGCCTTTTGGGCCTGCCCAGTCTGGCCGTTCCGGCAGGGTTCGGAGATTCGGGCCTGCCGATGGGTATTCAGATCTTCGGCCCGCGCGGCAGCGATGCAAGGCTGTTGGGTTTGGGCGCGGCCTATCACGCAAAAACCAAATGGCCGCAAAAACGACCGGCAATGTAAGTCTTGAAATCGCAGGGAGGAGTTCATGCAGAAACCGTTTGGCGTACCGCGTATGAAAACAGCCGATATTGGCACGCTGCGCGTGGCGCTTCGCCGGGGTTGGCGCGATTTCCTGCGCGCGCCAGTCTTTGGCCTGTTGTTTGCGGGCTTCTACGTACTGGCGGGTTGGGCAATGGCGTGGATTACGATCCAGACTGGAACCACGTTCTGGTTGGTACTTGCGGCGATCGGCTTCCCGCTGATCGGCCCGTTTGCAGCGGTGGGGCTTTACGAGGTTTCGCATCGTCTCGATCAGAAAGAACCGCTGGATTACGGGGCGATTTTCGGCATTGTGGTTCAGCAAAGTCGTCGGCAACTGCCGTCGATATGCGCGATCATCGTTGTCGTGTTCCTGTTCTGGTTCTTCCTTGGTCACATGATCTTTGCGCTGTTTCTGGGGCTGTCGACCATGACGAATGTCTCGTCCTCATTCGAAGTGTTCCTGACCCTGAACGGGTTGACGATGCTTGCAGTCGGAACGGCTGTAGGGGCGGTGTTCGCCCTTTTGCTCTACATGATTTCCGTCCTGTCGATCCCGATGCTTCTGGATCGGGAGTTGGATTTCGTGACCGCCATGATCGCCAGCTTTTCTTACGTCAAGAACAACGCGGTTGTGATGCTCGGCTGGGCTGTGTTCGTTGCAGGGGTGACCTTTCTGGCGTTGCTGCCCTGGTTTTTGGGCCTGCTTGTCGTGTTGCCCTGGTTGGGACACGCCAGTTGGCATCTCTATCGCCAGATCGCCACAGCCGATGAAGCGGCGTCCGACCAGGGCGGTGTGGCGGAAACCGCCTGACACAACTGGGCAAATGCGTTGGGCGTGAGCACCGGGTCATTCCGGCGGAGTTTCCCGCCCCATCGCAACCAGACGCGTGCGCAGGCTAGCGGCTTTGGTCAGTCCGGCCTCCAGCGCGAACACATAGGCATGGGTCAGGAAGAACCCACAGGCGGTTTCATCCGTCGCAGAGTCGGCGGCCTCTTCGTACAGATCAACCAGCGCCTGGCGGTCGCCGGCCTCATGGGCGGCAAGAAGCCGTGCATCCAAGCGGTTCATTCTGCCGCCTGGCTGGTGCGGTGGGCCTGCAACCGACCAGCCACCCAGTCATGGAACAGATGCGTCGGGCCATCCATTGCAGGCGAGAACCGGCCACCGTCAAAGCCCGGAGCGCTGCGGCCCTTTTGCATGCTTTCGACCGCCATGATGTCTTCGACAAATACAACGCGCCATTGCTCGGCGTTCTTTTTCCTCAACGACTTCGAGGTGTCCGGGGTGGCATAGAACAGGTGGACCGTCTCCAGTGTCCGGTTGACGGACAAGGGGTTTAGGATGATCGCGAACATATGATCGCGCTGAACGCCGACCATGACATTGGGCAGAAATGTCAGATACTCACCTGCCGTGTCCCATTTGTCAGACAGGCCGGGGAAATCAGGGAATGTACTGCCATCCTCGTCGGTGATCTGGCGATAGACAAGAGTTCCCTGACCAGAAAATTTGCCTTGCTCCTGAATATGATAATGGTCCTCCAGCCGGGAATAGGAATTCAGTCCGGGGTGCACCCAGGGCAAGTGGTAGCTCTCGCAATAATTCTCGACCACGAGTTTCCAGTTGGTCTTCAGGTCCAGCTGCATCGTGCTTTCCGGTCCGCCGTGATAGACCGGCACATCGAATTCCTTCCAGCGTTCCAGCAAATCCGCGAAATATTCTGAAAACGGTGCGGCGTTGCCGGATACGTTGATGAATACGACCTCGTTCCAGATGTGGCTGCGCACCTCGATCAGGCCCAGATCGTTCTTGTCGATATCCTTGTGAGTGTTCTGCCCCGGCCCGCCGACATGAGGGGTTGAAACAAGCTTGCCCTGGGTGGAATAGCACCAGCTGTGATAGGGGCAGCGGATGGCGCCTTCGATCTTGCGCGGCTCTTCGACCAGGATCATGCCCCGGTGGCGGCAGATGTTCTGAAACACCCGCACCTGACCTTCGCGATCGCGCAACAGCAGCAGGGGAATGCCCAGAAACTCCATAGGAACCGCGTCACCGGGTTCCGGCACGTCCGCAGTCACTGCAAGACCTGCCCAACCGTCCAGGAACAACGCGCGGCTTTCTTCGGCATGTACCGCAGGGTCGGTGTAATGCTCATTGGGCAGGCCGCGAGCCTGCTCAATGGGTTGCCGGACATCGGCCAGAGTGGTCATTGATGTGGTCATGCGCGTTCTCCTGAGCTTGCAGGAAGAGGCCACACAAAAACGTCTGCTGCTTGAAGCTTCGCGACTTCTATATTTCCCGAAGCGACATGACCGGTTCAGAGCCGGTCGGATCACAACGCGTGACCCGACGCATGAAGTCAGAGCGCGCCCGCTGAACTTGGCCGCGCGCAGGGTGGCTTCAGTCGCCGCGCAGCAAGGCCGCGACACCGGTCCTTGCGATCTCGGCCAACCCAAGCGGTCGCATCAGATCGGCAAAGGCGTCGATCTTGTCCGGCGCGCCGGTGATCTCGAAGATAAACGAGTTCAGCGTGCTGTCGACCACGTTGGCGCGAAAGATATCCGCCAGCCGCAGCGCCTCGACCCGCTTGTCGCCTTCGCCCACCACCTTGAGCATCGCCAGTTCCCGTTCGACGGACGCGCCTTCGACGGTCAGGTCATGCACGTCCCGGACCGAGACGATGCGCCCCAATTGCGCCTTGATCTGTTCGATCACCTGCGGCGTGCCGGTGGTGACGATGGTGATGCGTGACAGGTGGCCGGTGTGATCCACCTCGGCCACCGTCAGGCTTTCGATGTTATAGCCGCGGCCAGAGAACAACCCGATGACACGGGCCAGAACGCCGGGTTCGTTCTCCACCAGAACCGCGATCGTGTGCTTTTCCTGAACGTCCGAAAAAGTCGGCCGCAGGTTATAGGCGGAATGGCGGGTGGAACCTTGTTTGATATGTAGGGCAGACATTTACGTCCCTTTCTTCACTCAATTCATGCCCGTCCCATATGGGTCGGGAAATTCGCCGAATTCGGTTACACCAGCACCGCACCGCCGGCCTGGATCACACCCTGCGTCTCGGCCTCGCCCAGCAGCATCTCGTTATGCGCCTTGCCCGACGGGATCATTGGGAAGCAGTTCTCGTGCTTTTCCACCAGACAGTCAAAGATAACCGGGCCGTCATAGTTGATCATTTCCATGATCGCATCGTCCAGATCCGCCGGATCGCTGATGCAGATACCCTTGGCGCCAAAGGCCTCGGCCAGCTTGACGAAATCGGGCAGGGATTCGGACCAGCTGTGAGAATAGCGCTCACCATGCAGCAGTTCCTGCCACTGGCGCACCATCCCCAGGCGCTCGTTGTTGAGGATGAACTGTTTCACCGGCAGGCGGTACTGCGCGGCGGTGCCCATCTCCTGCATGTTCATTAACCACGAAGCTTCTCCCGCAACGTTGATCACCAACGCTTCTGGGTGCGCCATCTGCACCCCGATCGAGGCGGGGAAGCCATAGCCCATTGTGCCCAGGCCACCCGACGTCATCCAACGGTTAGGATCCTCAAAGCCCATGAACTGGGCCGCCCACATCTGGTGCTGACCGACCTCGGTACAGACATAACGATCGCGCCCCTTGGTCAGTTCCTCAAGACGTTGAAGCGCATATTGCGGTTTGATCGTTTTTTCGCTGTTGGTGTAGGCAAGGCAATTGACCTTCCGCCACTCGGCAATCTGCGCCTGCCACTGTTTGACAGCGGCGGCGTCTGTCTTGCGGCCGCGGGATTTCCACACTTTCAGGATGTCCTCCAGAACATGAGCCACGTCGCCGACAATCGGGATGTCGACGCGGATCACCTTGTTGATCGAGGAGGGGTCGATGTCGACATGGGCCTTTTTCGAATGCGGGCTGAAGGCATCGATGCGTCCGGTAATCCGGTCGTCGAAACGGGCGCCGATATTGATCATCAGATCACAGTCGTGCATGGCCATGTTGGCCTCATAAAGTCCATGCATACCCAGCATACCCAGCCAGTTATCGCCCGACGCCGGATAGGCGCCCAGCCCCATCAGGGTCGAGGTGATCGGGAATCCGGTCGCATCTACCAATTCGCGCAAAAGCTGGCTGGCCGCCTTGCCGGAGTTGATCACGCCTCCGCCGGTATAGAATACCGGCTTCTTCGCCGTTTCCATCGCGGCGACCAGTTCGGTGATCTCTTCAAGATCGCCCTTGAGAACAGGCTGATAGTGTGAGGTCGAAGGTTTAGGCGGCTGGTATTCTCCGCTGGCGAACTGGACGTCCTTGGGGATATCGACCAGAACCGGTCCGGGGCGACCGGCAGTTGCGACGTGGAACGCCTCATGAAGGGTCGCTGCCAGTCTGTCGGTATCCTTCACCAGCCAGTTGTGCTTGGTGCAGGGTCGGGTGATGCCGACGGTATCGGCCTCCTGAAACGCGTCCGATCCGATCATGAAGGTCGGCACCTGGCCGGTCAGAACGATGATCGGAATTGAATCCATCAACGCATCGGTCAGGCCGGTCACCGCATTTGTCGCACCGGGGCCAGAGGTTACAAGCGCGACACCCGGCTTGCCGGTCGATCGGGCATACCCTTCGGCGGCGTGCACCGCGCCCTGTTCGTGTCGCACCAGAATGTGGCGGATGTCGTTTTGCAGGAAAATCTCGTCATAGATCGGCAGGACGGCGCCACCGGGATACCCAAATACCGTGTCCACACCCTGATCCTTCAGGGCCTGAACCACCATTTTTGCTCCGGTCATCTCACGTGTCATCTGCTTTGCTCCATTGGCGACATGCGGTTTGGCATAAAAAAAGCCCCCGAACTTTCGGAGGCGCATGGGTTCGATTATGGTTTTCCGTTACCGGCCCATGCGCTTGGTTCCTACGATTACGACTAGTGTGGTCATCGCCACCGGCTCCTTCTTGCTGGCGGGGACATTATGGTCGGGGGCAAAGGGCGTCAACAGTCAATCTGGCGAAAACCGGATGCTGGGCGCTGTTTTCGCGACATTTTGTTGCGCAGATTGCCGCATGCGGGGAACATCCGCCAACAGCTCTGACAGAAAATTGAGCTGCGCCGCGAAATGAGGTCCAAAACCGTCAAGCCAATGTCCGAAACAGACCTGAACGGTTCCGGTACCGCTGCCACGCTGCAGGGACAGCGTGGAAGAAGGACACAAGTGCAAGGACCGTTCACATGAAGCTTTACGATTTGGTTGATTTGGGCCGCTATCCGATCGACAGGCGAGACTCGCCCGCCTACGCCCGTATGATCAAGGATCTTCGCCGCGAGATCGGTGAGGATGGTTGTGCCGTTTTGCCCGGCTTTGTTCATGAACAAGGCGTTGAAACCCTTGTTCAGGAAGCCGATGCAGTGGCACCGATGGCGTATCGCTCTTTCAATCGCACCAATGCCTATTTCAGCAAGGACGACCCGGCACTAAGCCCCGGTCATCCGGTAAGGCGTTTCTATGACCGGTCGAACGCCTTTGTTCCGGCAGACAATTTCCCTGCGACAGGACCCTTGCGGCAAATCTACGAATTTCCGGGCTTCATGCCGTTCATTCGCGATGCGTTGAATGAAAGCCAAGATCGGTTTTTCCGTTATGACGATCCTCTGGCGGATGTGATCATCAACGTTGTCGAGGAGGGGCAGGGGTTCCCCTGGCATTTCGATACCAACAACTACACGGTGACGTTGGCAATCCAGAACGGTGAGACCGGCGGCGAGTTCGAGTACGCACCAAACCTGCGCAGCTCGGACGACGAGAATTTCGACGGTGTGGCCAGTGTTCTGGACGGAAACATGACACAGGTACGCAGGCTGGAACTTCGCCCCGGTGATCTGCAGATCTTCAAGGGGCGGTATTCGCTGCATCGGGTGGCGCCGGTCAAGGGTGACAGAAAACGCTATGTCGGCATCTTCTCGTTTGTCGAAACCGAGGGCATGTGCGGCGGCGTCGAACGAACTAGGCAGCTTTATGGTCGGGTTCTTCCGCATCATTTTGAACGCGAAGGGCGTCGTCTGGACAAGCTGTTGGACTAGCATCCCATTGGGCGGTGGCTCGATATGATGGTCTCGGTCCGTGTTCGAGGTTGTCAAAACCCGACGCCGGTGCCTTGCAACATGCCGTGTTCCATCGCGTACCGCGTCAGGCCTGCGGTCGAGGAAATGCCAAGCTTGCGCTTGATGTTCTTGCGGTGCGTCTCGACGGTGCGCACCGAGATGTCGAGTACGATGGCGACTTCCTTGTTCGACTTGCCCTGTGCCAATTGCAGCAGGATCGTCTGTTCGCGCCCGGTCAGCGCCTCTCGCGCCTCATTCTCTTTTGGCTCCAACGATCCGATTGCGCCGGTGCACAGATACCGTTCGCCGCGCATCACGGCGTCGATCGCCTGTTTGATCTCGTCGGTCGGCACGTCCTTCAGCACATAACCCAAAGCGCCATGACTGAGCGCTGTTGAGATATATTCGGGGCTGTCATGCATCGACAGGATCAGGACGCGTGTTTCGGGCAGGCGCTCCAGGATCATCTCGGTGGCAGTCAATCCGCCCAGGCCGGGCATGTTGAGGTCCATCAGCACCACGTCCGGTGCCAGCGTTACGGCGTTCTCTACTGCCTCCTGGCCGTTTCCGAGCGTTCCGACTACCAGGATATCGTCGTAGCTTTCGAGAATCGACTGGATGCCCTCGGCAACCATGGGGTGGTCATCCACAATCAGGACACGGACAGGCTCAACGTTCATGTTCCGGCCTTTCTTTTCGGCAATGCTTCCTCGCCGGGAGGCAACAGGTGGCTGAGCGGCAGGCTGACTTCGATAACCGTGCCGCTTTGTGCCCCGCGTGATGACAGGATGCGCAAAGTGCCGTCAAGCTGTTCGATCCGTTCCTGCATGTTCCGCAGGCCGATGCCACGGGCGATTTCCCCTGGCTGCGACCGCAACCCGCGCCCGTTGTCGGCGATACGCATCGTCGCCCCCTTTTTGTGCCCGCGCAGGTCGATCGAGACATGCGAGGCACCGGAATGGCGTTCGATATTCGTCAAGGCTTCCTGCGCGATACGGTAAAGCGCGATCTTGCTGTCCTGATCTAACCTGTTGCGAAATACAACGGTGGTGAAATCGGTCTCGATGCCGGTGCGCTCGCGAAAGTCGTCAGTCAGCGCCTTGAGGGCTGGACCAAGGCCCAGATCATCCAGAACGCCCGGGCGAAGGTCGCGGCTGATCCGGCGCACTTCGGTGATAGCAGCCCCCAGATTTTCGATGCCTTTTTCCAACGGTTCGCGCGCGCCTTCGTCATCGCCGCGACCCAACCGCCGACGGGTGTTGTCCAGCGCATAACGGACGCCGACGAGGATCTGGCTGATACCGTCATGCAGTTCGCGGGCCACGCGGCCGCGTTCTTCTTCCTGCGCGTCGAAAACCCGCTGCGTCAGTTCCTTTAGCTTGGCATCCGCCAGCCGCCGCTCGCGGATGTTCAGCAACATGCCCGACAGGAACACGATCAAAAGCGCCGCCAGCACGATGGCCCCGATATAATAGAACGTGCGCTGGACCCTTGCCTCGACCTCGGCACGGGCGTTGGCAACCGTCGCCAGAATGTCGTCGATGAAAACGCCGGTGCCGACGGCCCATTGCCAGTCTTGCAGACCCACGACATAGGCGATCATCATCGCCTCTTCGCCGGTCGAGGGTTTTTCCCACATGAAACTGTGCCAACCTGCACCCTCGCGCGCAAGACGGATGAATTCATCAACGACGGGAATGCCATTGCTGTCGGTTAGCCCTTCCCAATTGCGGTTGATGAATTCGGTCTGCCGGGGACTGACCAGATTGGTGCCGTCATAGTCGTAGACGAAAAAGAACCCGTCCGTGCCATAGATCATCGCCGCCAGGATCTGCGCGACATGGATTTTGGCCTCCTGATCATCGGGCGAGGCGGGGCCGTAGATATAGCCGAACCCGTTGCGTGCCTGTGTCACGTAGTTCCGCAGTTCGTCCTTCTTGGTCTCGATCAGCCTCTTTTCCAGCGCCCTGATTTCGCGCTCGGCGGTTGCGCGGGCCTCGTACGCCACCATCACGGCAATCGCCGCCACCGCGACCACCAATGGGACAGCAGCGATCAAGGCCAGCTTCTGGGCGTAACTCAGCTTGATCAGTTCACGAAAAGACCGCATGCGCGAATCGTTACGCAATGGCGGCCGCAAAATCAAAAGGATTGCGGCATTTTTCGCCGCTCGCCCCGGCCAACACCGCTGGCCCGTTTCGTATCGGCGCAGGAAACCTGTGTTTATGGCCGAAAAAATGGGTGGTCTACGCAGTACTAGGTATTCACATCGGAATCGGTATCGCTAGGCTGACCTCACCTGAAACGATCCGTCCGAAGCCTTGCTTCGGGCAAGACTATCATAGGGGAGGACTACTCACATGGATCGTCGTTCATTTCTGAAAAATACCGCTTTGGGCGGTTCGGCGGCTGCCGCAACCGCGCTGGCGGCTCCGGCATATGCGCAGGGCAAGCGTACCCTGACGCTGGTCACCACCTGGGGCCGGGGCCTGGCGGGCGTGCACGATTCGGCGCAGCGCGCAGCCGACAATATCACCGCAATGTCCGATGGCCAGCTGACGGTTGATCTGAAGGCCGCCGGTGAACTGGTCGGCGCGTTCGAGGTTTTCGACGCTGTCACATCAGGCCAGGCTGACATGTACCACGGTGCCGACTACTACTTCGTCGGTCAGCATCCGGGCTACGCGTTCTTTACCGCCGTACCGTTCGGCATGACCGCGCAGGAACTGGTCAACTGGTACTATCAGGACGGCGGCATGGAGCTGCATGACGAACTCGGCCAGATTTTTGGCCTCAAGTCGTTCCTGGCGGGCAACACCGGCGCTCAGGCGGGCGGCTGGTTCTCGAAAGAGATCAACAGTCCCGAAGATTTCAACGGTCTCAAGTTCCGCATGCCAGGTCTGGGCGGCAAGGCGCTGGGCAAGCTGGGCGCATCGGTGCAGAACATTCCGGGTTCCGAAGTGTATCAGGCGCTGTCGTCCGGCGCGATCGATGGCACCGAGTGGATCGGGCCATGGGCCGACGAAAAGGCCGGTTTCCAGGAAATCACCAAGACTTACTATACCGCGGGCTTCCACGAGCCGGGTGCAGGTCTGTCGCTGGCAACCAACCGAGAAGTCTTTGAAAGCCTCAGCCCCGCGCATCAGAAGATCATCGAGATCGCGGCGGGCGAGTGCCACCAGTGGAATCTGGCGCAATTCCTGGCCAACAACGGTGCAGCCCTGCAGCGACTGCAGGCCGGTGGCGTCAAGATCATGGAATTCCCTGACAGTGTCTGGGATGCCTTTGGTCAGGCTTCGCAAGACGTCATGAACGAAAACATGGGAGATGAGCTGTTCAAGAAGATTCACGACAGCGCCATGGCATCCATGAAGTCGTCCTCTGCCTGGTTGAACCTGTCTTCAGGGGCCTATACCGCACAGCGCGACCGCGTTCTGGGCTAAGCCAATCTTCCCGAAATGAAAGTTCCCCCGCCGCGCGCGGGGGAGCATTTTCGGTTTTCCAAGTACGAACGAATGCCAGACAGGCACAGGCTTGGGAACTGACGAGACTCTGGGGACAACATGCAAGACGAAAACGGCACGTCGTTTTTCGGCGCCTTGTTCGACGGATTGATCTGGTTCTTTCTGAACATCGCCGAGGCATTTTACAACTTCGGATACGCGATCACGCATCCGCAGCTCTGGCTCAACTGGTCCGACAAGGAAGCGATCATGCGCTTTGTCTACTACGGGGGCTCGGTTGAGTTCTTCTTTGTCGTGTTCACGCTGTTTCTGCTGCTAACGGCTATTGGCCTCTACAAGCGCGAATTCATGTGGGGCATGGTTCGCGGGCTGGAGGGTTTTGCCAACACGACCGGGCGCTTCTTTGCCTGGGCCGGGTTGCTGATGGTGATCCAGCAGATCGTCATCGTCTTTATGCAACGGGTTTTTGCCCGCCCCGACATGGCCTTTGGTCTTGGCATCCCGTTCCAGATGGACATCAGTTGGTATGCCGAAGAGCTGAAGCTCTATAACGCGATGGTTGTTTGCCTGTGCGCGACATACACATTCGTGCAGGGCGGGCATGTGCGCGTCGATCTGATCTATGCCGGCCTCAGCCACCGCGGCAAGCGCGTCGTGGATATGTTCGGGTCGCTTTTGTTCATGATGCCCATGGCGGTGCTGGTCTGGCTTTACGGCTGGTACTTCCTGTGGCGGCACCTGATCGTGCCGAACCCGTCCGCCAGCGATACGTTGGACAGGCTGCTCATGAAATCTCGCGCGCTTCGCTGGAATGTGGAAACCATCGGCTTCAGCCCAAACGGATTCAACGGGTACTTCCTGTTCAAGATCCTGCTGGTTTCTTTCGCAGCCATGGTCTTTCTGCACGCAATCGCCTTTTTCTACCGCTCGTATCTCGAATTCGTGGAAGGGCCGGAAAGTGCGGACAAATACCTCGACAAGGATACCCTTGGCGAGGGCGAAGAAGCCTATGAAGGCGCTCATTAAGTACGGGGACTAGAGAATATGCTATTCGGTCTTGATGGCGTCGAAATCGGCCTCATAATCGTGTTTCTTTGCCTTTTCGGAGGCATCCTGAGCGGCTTCCCGGTGGCTTTTGCCATCGGTGGCGCCGGTATCATCTCGTTCGGTATCATCGCCGCGCTCGACAGTGCCGGTATGCTGGTGCATCAGGCGATCGACACGGGCTCGCAAATGTATGCCGACCTGATCGCGTCAGGGGTACGACCCGATTCGATCTCGGTCTTCCGATACCCGGATTTGCCACGCGTTGCCGAGCACGTCTTTGTCGGCGGTTGGGAAACTGCGCTGGATCGCAATGTTTCCTTCATCGTCAACCGCATGAACGAGCGCGTGCTGGCGGGGCAATCCATTGAAACGCTTCTGGCGGTGCTGATGTTCGTCCTGATGGGCATTACCCTGGAACGCTCCAAGATCGCCAACGATCTGCTGACCACCATGGCGCGTGTCTTTGGCCCGCTCCCCGGCGGCCTCGCGGTGTCCATCGTGGTGGTGGGCGCGTTTCTGGCCGCCTCCACGGGTATCGTCGGCGCCACCGTGGTGACCATGGGCCTGTTGGCCTTGCCCACCATGTTGCGCAACAACTATTCTCCGGAACTTGCGACCGGCGTCATCGCCGCGTCGGGCACGTTGGGACAGATTATCCCGCCTTCTATCGTGATCGTTCTGCTGGGCACCCTCGCGGGTGATCTCTACTCCACCGCGCAGGAAACCCGGGCTGCGGCCGCAGGTTGCTCCGATGCACTGACCTATCTGGGTGAGCCCGCCGTGGTTTCGGTCGGCACTCTGTTCCAGGCCGCCCTGCTGCCAGGGATCATGCTGGCAATCCTCTACGCGCTCTATGCATTCGGCTATGCCCTGCTGAACCCCGAACACGCGCCAGCCGTCGCGATGTCGGGCGGCACCGGTGAGCCGATCACGCGCGCCGAAGGGCTGACATGGCTGCTGGCCGCTCCGCTCGGGCTGATCGTGGGTGCGGTCCTGATGGGAAGCGTTGGGCTGATCGGAACTCAGGATGTCTCGGTCTCCGGCTTCTCGGATATCTCCGAGGGCGCTTCGCTGCGCACCAATGTGTCTGCCGAATGCAAGGCCTCAATGATCGAGTTGCATGGACAGTCGGCCTGGGATCAGGCCGTCACGGAACAGGCGCAGATCGATGCCGCCGGGGGCGTTGAGGCCTCGCACAAGCTGAGTGACGAGGAACTGGCCGAGGCCCGTGCCGCCAAGATCGCGGCCGCCGCTCCAATCGGAACGGGTGTTGCCGTGATCGTTGTCCTGCTTGGACTGACGCTGATCCTGGGTCGGGGAATTGCACCGTCGCGGCCCACGGCGCCGTTGATACTCGGGGCTCTGGGCTTGTTGGGCATGGTGCTTGTCGACATCCTTGCCGTTGCTCCGACAACCTCGTCCGGTGTGACATTCGTCCTGCTGGCGCTGCCGTTCCTGCTGGCGCTCTATGGCTGCAAAGAAGCAGCCGCACGCTGTGCAAGCAATGAACTGATCCGGGTGGTTTTCCCACCGCTGGTTCTGATCATCGCGGTTCTTGGCTCGATCCTGGGCGGTATTACCAACCCGACACCCGCAGCCGCGCTTGGGGCGGGCGGGGCCATCATGCTGGCGGCCTATCGCAAGCTTCAGGATCAGGGTCGGTCCGGCCGGGTCATCATCTGGTCGACCTTCGCGATCATCATCTGCTTGTTGATCGGCGTGAACTTTGACCTGCGCATCAACCAGGGTGATGTCAGCGTCGAATCGTGGATCGCCTTCTTTGCGGCTTATGCGACCTACATCTACGCTCTGTTCGGGCTGCTGTTCGGCTGTTGGGTTCTGTTCACAAGCGGCGTTTTGACACCTGTTGTGCGTGAGACCGCAAAAGTGACCTCGATGGTTTTCACCATCCTGATCGGGTCGCAACTGCTGAACCTGGTGGTGATCTCGTTCGGGGGCGAGCACTATATCCAGCAGTTCCTGAAGAGCTTCGACAATGAGTTTACGGTCTTCCTGATCGTGATGCTGGTGCTGTTCATCCTGGGCTTCGTCCTGGACTTCCTCGAGATCATCTACATCGTGATCCCGATCGTGGGGCCGGTGATTTATGGCGGGTCGTTCGATCCGAAATGGGTCACGATCATGGTGGCAGTAAACCTGCAAACCTCGTTCCTGACCCCACCATTCGGCTTTGCGCTGTTCTACTTGCGAGGGGTGGCACCCAAAGAGGTCACAACCGGTCACATCTACCGGGGGATCGTGCCATTCGTCATCATTCAGGTGGTGGGGATCGGTATCCTGTGGTTCTTCCCGGCCATCGTGACAATCGTACCGGCACTGATCCCGAACTGATTGCGGGAGTGAATGCTGAAACGAAATGGGAGCCTTCGGGCTCCCGTTTTTTGTCGGTATATAAGGTGTTGCGCTTTCATGCCTCGCAGCTTTGCCAGGCAGTATTTCTGGTTTGTGTCAGGTGAACTGCAACAAATCCCAGCGGTTGCCGAACGGGTCACGCCAGACGGCGACCTTGCCATAGGGTTCCCGGCGGGGTGCTTCTTCAAAATCCACGCCTTTTTCCAACATCGCCGCGTGATCGCGTTCGAAATTGTCGGTGGTCAGGAAAAAACCGACCCTGCCGCCGGTTTGGTTGCCAATGGCCGCGCACTGTCTGTCTCCATCAGCCTTGGCGAGTATCAGCGATCCGTCAGAGGCGCCCGGCGGCGCGATCCGAATCCAACGTTTACCGCCGCCCAGATCCTCGTCCTGCGTCAAAGTGAAACCCAGCGCTCCGACATAAAACGCGATGGCCGTATCATAATCGGGCACGACAAGCGTGACCGCGAACAGGGATTGCTGCATCCCGCCTCAACCCTTGGTCGGATGCCGGTCGGGCAGCTGGATATTCGCGACCTGTTCGGCAATCGGGTCGGTGGCCAGCGGGTGATGGGCAATATCTTCGTAGTGCCGGGGGTTCGTCACCTTTTCCCAACGCCCCCCAAGATAGATCTCAAGGCCAGAGAACTTGGCCTTGTATCCCATCTTTGAACTTCCCGGCACCCAATAACCCAGATAGACATAGGGCAACCCGGCCTCGCGGGCGATGTCGATATGATCGAGGATCATGTAGGTGCCCAGTGAGTTTTGAGGCTGGTGTGGGTCATAGAAAGAATAGACCATGCTCAGCCCGTCTTCGAGGACATCAGTCAGGCTGACGGCAGTCAGGTCGCCGGTACGACGGTCGGAATATTCGACGACACGGCTGCGGATCGGGGTTTCCTCGATCATCGCGGCAAACTCGAACACGTCCATATCGGCCATCCCGCCATCAGCATGCCGGGTGTCCAGATATCTTCGGAACAGTTCGTACTGATCGTCCGTTGCCCAGGGCGACATGGCGCGCCGTTCCAGATGCTCGTTGCGTTTGGCGGTCCGCTTCTGGCTTTTGCCGGGGCTGAAGACGGAAACGTCGATCCGGGCAGACAGGCAGGCGGAACATTCGGTGCACGAGGGTCGGTACAACACGTTCTGCGAGCGGCGAAAGCCTTGCTGCGACAGGGAATCGTTCAATCTGTTTGCGCCTTCGCCCTGTAAGGCGGTGAACAATTTCCGCTCCATCCGGTCCTCAAGATAAGGACACGGCTGGGGGGCCGTCACATAGAATTGTGGCGCTATCGGCAGCGTATGGCGCATGCAGGTTCCGTGTTTGCTTGGGGGATGATACCAATCGTTTCGAAACCCGCCAAGGATTCAATGCACTGTTTTCAGGCGATTGCCCGCCGGTTCAATGCCACCGTTCCCAGAAACGCATCGGTCAGGCCCTGACAGCGAGCGCTGGTCAGCATCATGATCACCGACACGACCTGGATAACCGGGAAGGCCATGCTGACGAAATAGCCAGCGGTATGCGCGATTGCCTTTCCTGCATCCATCCGCGCCCCAAACGCATCGCGCAGTTCGATCCCGACGAACCGCATCCCCCATGTGGCCGACCCGTTGGCGATGGTGGCGACACGATAGACAAAGCTGACCAGCATAAAGATCAAGGCAACAAAGAACAGGCCAAGGCCCACGGTCAGCAATACGGCGAACATGGTGAAGGTCGATATGACGACGACGTCGATCAACCACGCAACAAAGCGTTTGATCGCCACGCTCTGATAGAATTGGGGCTGGCGGTCAGGGTCGGGCAAATGGTTCATTTTGATCGTCCTAAGAAACTGGGGCGACGAACCCCGCCCGGCGAAGCCGGACAGGGCGGTTTTTTGGTCAGACGTCGTCTTTCGGTGCATCCGTATCGTCGCGAGATGCACGGTCATCGCGAGCTGCACGCACTCGTTCGTCCATGAACTGGTCGAATTCGGCCTTGTCTTTGGCCTCACGCAAACGTCTGAGGAACTCTTCAAAATCCTGCTGTTCGCGTTCCAGCCGCGCCAGGGTGTCGGCCTTGTAGGCATCGAACGCGCTGTTGCCCGAAGGTTTCATGGCGCTCATGTGACTGTGCCAGTTTTTGCGGCGGCTGCAGGATTTGCTGAACATGCGTTTGCTCCAGATCATATAGGCGAGAAGGGCCAGGCCGATGGGCCAGAAGAAGACAAAGCCAAGGACCATCGCGGCGATCCAGGCGCCTTTGCCTTTGCTGTCAAGCCAGGCTTCGCTACGATAAAGCCATCCCGGATGAGCGGGAGGGACGGGGTCGGACAATGTGGACATCTGGGCTCTCCTGATTGATGTAAACACCTTTCACATTGATCAAGATGGGGAAGGGAAAGGGGAATGCAAGAGGTAATGTGAAAAAGATTTACATTTATGTCACCCACCGATTGAACATTCGCCACCGACATTGGCAAAAAGGGAAAGATCGGGCTGCTGCACAGGTCGGTTGGATGTGTCAGATGCTGTGCGCTCGAATCAGAAACCTCCGAAAACCCACGAAGACTGCTCGACTGCGCTGGGTTCCAACATAACGTGGCCGTGATGACGCTTGAGGCAGTAGGACAGAAAACCGACCCGCAATAAGCGTCCAGGCTCTCCGTCGCCCCTATGGTGGGGTGGGGGTATAGATGTTTAATTTCAGTTAGTTAAGTGGCATCTTGTGCAGTGTGTGTGCAACATGAAATCGCCTTCTGGCGCGCTCCGTAAGGCGTTTGGCGGCTGTGCGGATTTAGTCAAATAAAAGAGCGTAAGAACCAAAACAACTTGGGGGCCTTGTGAACCCTGCAACGGGACATAGCCAGCTGTCCCCAGCCGAGCAGATTTGTTATGAGTGATTTGACGATGGGATTAGGGCAGGGGCGACATCAGCCTTTGCTCGTCGCCCTTTGATCAGTTCTTGACACGCGACTAATCGAGCAATGAGTGAAAGCGGACCTTTTCCACACTCGAGGCGAATGTTTCAGATGCGGGACAATCCTGCCGTTAGCACATCCTCCGTTGTAGAGTCGACCAGGCCGTACCGGTCACCCTAGCCGGTGTGCTTTCTCCCGCCCTGTACGCCTTCCGAATAGAACCAATCGTCGGGATAGGGATACCACCAGTCTGCTTCCTTCGCCTTCGGGTCGATCACGACCATCTTGGATCGCCTGAAGGCTTCGAGTCCCTGAAGGCCTAGCATGCGCCCAAGCCCAGAATTCTTGACGCCGCCAAAAGGCAAGGCATCGTTGTCCACCAGCGGGTTGTTGACCCAGACCATCCCCACCTGTAGTTTATTCACCCCCTGAAATGCCTCGTTCAAGTCGCTGGTAAACAGGCATCCGCCGAGACCGAACTGTGACGCGTTTGCCAGTTCAAGCGCTTGGTCAAAGTCGCTCACCCGAATGACCGAGGCGACTGGCCCAAAGACCTCTTCCCGAGTTAGCGCCATTTCTGTCGTCACGCCGGTCAGAATCGTTGGCTCGAAAAACCAACCCGGTCCGGCGTCATCCGGGATACCGCCTCCTACCTCAACCACCGCGCCTTTCTCTGTTGCATCGCGCACCAGCCGCTCGACCTTGTCGCGCGCCTCCTTGGAGGCCAACGGTCCGATTTCCGCCACCCCCATACCGTCGCCGATGCGCAGTTTCCGGGTTCGGGCCACGAACTCATCGACAAAATCGTCGTATACGTCATCCACCACAAAAATCCGTTCAGACGATGTGCAAACCTGACCCGATTGCAAAAAGGCGGCGGTAACCGCCCCGGCAGCAGCGACCGCGATGTCGGCGTGTTTACTGACGATCAGCGGGTCGCTTCCTCCAGCCTCGATCACTGCGGGTTTCAGGTTTTCCGCTGCGGCCATTGCCACCGCACGACCTGTCGGCACGGACCCGGTAAAGGCGACCACGTGGGTTTTGGGGCTAGCAATGAGTTGCTTGCCCACGTCTGCCCCACCTGGCAAGCAGGCAATCAGGTCTTCGGGAAGAGCTCGGAAAAACTCCATGAAGGCCATCGTGCACAATGTTCCTGCGGGCGAGGCCTTCAACACAACGCCGTTGCCTGCTGCAAGCGATGCCGCCATCGACCAGCACCCAAGAATGAGGGGAAAATTGTACGGAACCACGTGCACCGACACACCGTAGGGTTCGTATGTCTGATACTGGAAAGATCCGGTCTGCATCGTGCCGGCTATCTTGCCTGCGTCATTGCGAGCCATCTCGGCGTAGTACCGGAACACCGGCGGGATGTTCGCGATTTCACCGATGGATTCCGGATACGGCTTCCCCGTTTCCAACGTCATCAGACGGGCGACCTCATGCATGTCGCCGCTTTCGATGTCGTTGGCAATGTGGTGCAATACCCGCGCGCGAGACTTGCAGTCCATTGCAGACCACTTCCTTTGCGCCGCATTGACCCGATCCAGAACCTGGTCCACGATCTGCGGCGACGGTTCACCAAAAATCCCGACGGGCTGCAAAGTTGACGGATTGACCAGCGTGGTCCCACCATCCTGCAACGGAACATGCCTGGGGTTGAGGTAGTAGCTGGATTGGAACGGGTCACGCATTGGGCAGTCCCCTTGTTTGACAGGCATTGCGCCGTTAGCGGATCATGTACACTTTCTTGACCGTCTCGTGGACGGTGCAGACGCCTTTCCAGTCCTGCGGAAAAAAAGCCACCGTATCGGGCGTGATCTCAATTACCTCGCCGCTTTCATGGACATATGTACAACGGCCTTCCAGAAAGTGGCAGAACTCGTCCTTGGTGACGTGACATTCCCACTTACCGGGAGTGCAGACCCAAAGGCCGCATTCGGACTGGCCGTCAGGCCCCTTGTGGATCAGCTTTCCTGACGTGCAGGATTGCCCTTCGATCATTGTCGGGATTACCCCCCAATCGACAAGGTCAGTCTGCTGGAGCGGGTTTTGCATACGTGGCGTGGTCATGATTCAGGTTCGCGATCCGTTAGGTAGTAGGTGTTGCGCAATGTTTCCTCGACCGTGCATTCCCCTATCCAACCGGCGGGGAATAGTACGGCCGTTCCGGGCGTGATTTCGATGCTTTCGCCTGCATCCGACCGATAGACCGCGCGGCCCTGCACAAAATAGCAGAACTCGTCACGCGGTATCGTTAGGCGCCAGCGGCCTGGAGTGCAGACCCATGCGCCGATCTCCGGCCGGTTGTCCGGGCCCTTGTAAACCAGCAAGCCCGATGAATGCGACTGGCCTTCAATCATGTCCGGCTGTAGCCCCCAGTCCGTGAGGTCAGCGCGGGTCGAGATTTCGGAAAGATGCGGGGCGCTGCTCATTCCGCGGCTTTCAGGATGTCGTCAAGAATGCCAGCTGCCTTGGTCGGGCCATGCCGTGACTGCATGTGCGCAGAGGTTGCCGCCATCTTCGCCTGTATGGCTGGATCGTTGATGCATTTGTCGAGGGCAATAGCCAATTCATCATCGGTCCAGTCGTATCGGTGAAACCCGAACCCGTGGCCGGTTTCCTGAACACGAGTGGCGTTATCGTGGCCGTCCCAGACATAGGGCATAATGATTGCTGCTTTGCCGAAATACAGGCACTCGGTGAACGAGTTGTTACCGCCATGATGTATCACCGCGTCAACCTGCGGAATTACCGAAGGCTGGGGATACCAGCTCTGTATGTGCACGTTGTCGGGAATATCTGTGTATTCGTCCATGTAATCCCCGACATTTACGAGCGCCCGGTAGGGCAACCTGGAAATGGTCGAAATGATCCTCTTTAGCAGGTCGGTGTCGCCTGCGCCAAGCGACCCGAAAGATACATAGAGAAGTGGTTTGTCATTGTTGGACTTAAACGATGGCACCTCAAAGGGTTCTTCTTCGCGTACGCAACCTTCAAGATACTGGAAGCGGTTTGGGTCCAGTGGGTTCTGCCGTTCGTATTTTGCCGGCTCGGGATAAAGCAGAAGGTTCATTGTGGGCGACGCTTCGAAAAACTCTCCAATCGGATAGGCGCCTTCGTTGCATCTGGCCAGGAACGCATTGTAGTCGTCGTGGATCGGCTTGATCACCTCGTGGAACTTTGCCTCATAGGCCTCCATGCCCTCGCGGTCATCCACCCGGCAGCCCGATAAGTGTGGCGGCACAATCGGGTCAGGGATTTCATTTTCGGAACATGAGATGATCCGTACCCACGGCACGCCGAACTGCTTGATGGCTGGGAACATAATGACATTATCCACGCAGATCATATCTGGTTTGATTTTTGCCAGTACCCCCGGCAGATCTTTTTGCGCCCATTTTGCGCTGTCGACGATCGCCTCCCAGCAATCCTTGACGTAGTTATCGATTTGGTCAATCGGGCTTTTGCGAAAATTCGGGATGTGGCCGTTGATGAAATCCTCCCAGAACTTTGCCATCGCTTCGGGTTCCATCGGCTCTGAAAGGGCAACGGGATGCGCCTCAAACCCATAACCTTCATATACCTCAACAAAGCCGGGATCGCTCAGAAATACTGCCTTGTGGCCCAGTTTCTCGCAGGCCTGCGCGATGCCAACCGAATTCAGCGCAGGGCCAAAGGCAGCTTCGGGGAAGAAGGCGATGGTTTTCTGTGACATTGTTAGGTCTCCGGTTAGATTTGGCTTAGCAGTTGGGCAGGATGCGGGAATGTTTCGCATCCCATACGCAGTGGACATCCTGACCCGGCTGGATACTTTCACGGTCGGCTTGGCTGGCGGGAACGCGGGCGGACAGGGTGCTCCTCCCGCCGCGAACGCGCACATGCACACCCAGGTCTGACCCGTGATAGGCGACTTCCTCGACAGTGCCGGGAATGCAGTTGCGTCCATCTTGAGGGGCGGTCTGCATCAGGCTGACCCGTTCCGGGCGCACAGCAATCGTGGCAGCACCGCGCAGCTCGGAAACGCCCCTCAGCATTCCCGCCCCGTGGACATCGACACCGCCGTCGACGGCGTTGCCATCCAGAAAGTTCATCACGCCGATAAAATCTGCAACAAAGCGCGATCCGGGGTGTTCGTAGAGCTCGTGAGGAGTACCGACCTGCGCCAGCTTGCCATCATGCAAGACCGCGATCCGGTCGGCCATGACGAGGGCCTCTTCCTGATCATGGGTCACAATCAGAAATGTAATCCCCACCTCGTGCTGCAACCGTTTGAGCTCCAGCTGCATCTCTTCTCGTAGTTTCTTGTCCAGAGCTGAAAGGGGCTCATCCAGCAACAGGACCTTTGGCCTTTTGACCAGCGCGCGCGCCAAAGCAACC